>DASYSW010000021.1:0-6606 GCA_036002905.1 Chitinophagaceae bacterium | reverse complement strand
GTTCGCCCGTTCTTATTTTTATTGTAGCAACGACAGTAAGAGCTCCAATTTTAATAACCGGCGGCAGGTTTTCTTTTTTTAAAAGATTGCTGGCTATGGTAAAGGCATCGTTCCAAAGCCCAGTTTCAAGATTCAATCTCGCTTTCCAGCCCAGCATGTATAATTTCAAAGAATCAATATCTCTTTCTTCGCAGTAATTGATTCCTTCCTCGAGAGTTTGTTTTGCAAAGGGGTAGTCTTTTATTGTGACCAGGTTACTCCCCATCGCTGTGTAGGCCCTTGCCGCATGTTCGTGGTACGAATTTCTTAATGAAATATCGAGACCTTCCTTTAACAGGTCTATTCCTTTTTGCGCCGACGATTGGGTGAGCATGAGCGCCGAGCCCATATTGATCATGGCGTGAGCAAGAGTTTCCTCGTCACTAACTTCACGCGCAATGGCAATTGCTTTTTCTCCCCAGAAAATACATTCACCGGTTTGATCCGCCAACATCTTCAATTGCGACATGTTGCTGTAGGCCATGGCCTTTGCCTTTGAAGATGGTTGTTTGTTTAAAACTTCGATTGCCCGTGCCGCATATTTTTCGGCTTTCTGCCGGTTGCCATCAAACCACCAAAGTCTTGAAAAGAGACGCAAACTATTCCCTAACCGTTCAACCTCACTTTTCTCTTCCCATACCTTTAACGCTCTTCCCTGGTAAATGATCGCATCCTGGAGTTGATTGGTGAGATAACATTCATAAGCATAGTCTTCATATAACTTTACAAGTTGATCCGTATCATTGTCCTCAAAATATTCGATGGCAGTATAAAACAATTTTGATGCTTCAATATGAGCCCCCACAGCGGCGGCCTGCTTCGCTGCCAAAGGGGCATAATTTACAACCAACGTGTTTTCACTGGCATTTTTAGCATAGTGCACAATTTTTTCGATCTCACCTTTTTCTTCGAATGATTTCAGAAAGAATTGAAGCACGCTTTTATTCAATGCAATTCTCTTGAAAGGAGAGAGGGATGCTTCAATTGTTCTCCGGTATAATTCGTGTTTGAAAAAGATTTTGTTGTTCTTAATGACCAGGATCTTATTAGCAAGGCAACTTTCAATGGCCTGGTGATATGAGGGATCAATCTTGTAAAGGCGGTTGAGTTCTAATCCCTCGTGAATCACCGACAAAAATTGAAGCACATTTTTGGTCCCGTCTTCAAGGCGGTTATAAAAACAGAGTATTGAATCCTTCACACTATCCGGTACGCCGAGGCTGTAACTTGCAAGAATCTCATTTACATAAAATGGATTTCCGCCTGAAATGCTGTATACATCCTCGCCATCATAGCCTTTTTCATCAGCGAGTTTCTGAACGGCTTGTTTAGACAATGGTGTTAATACAAATCGCGTAAATGTGTCAGGCGCAAGATCGCTAAACACATTACGAAGTGAATATTGCTGATTGATCTCATCGTCACGAAGAGTGAGAATGAATAAACATCTCAGATGGCTTATCCGCCTGGCAAGAAATTTTACAAAATCGAGAGTTGCCTCGTCGGCCCAATGAATATCCTCAAATACTATGATAACGGGTTTTGCTTTCTGCGTCAATTCCTGTACAAACCTAGAGAACAATTCTGCTCTTGATGAAACGGAATGAATTTCATTTATCCAACTCTCATTGATTTGCAGGGCGAGGTCATACAAAGGTCCAAGAGGTCGAGGCGTGAAAAGCGAATCGCAGGCGCCTGTATATTGAATACTTTCATCTTCGGTCTTTTTGAGGAAGGCTTTAACAAGTGACGTCTTTCCGATCCCTGCTTCACCCATGATAAAAAAACAATAACCTTCCCCAGAAGCAGCTTGTTTAAATCGGCTATTAAGTGAGGAAAGAAAGTTGTCCCTTTCAATAAGTTCCATATTATCAAAACCAGGACGCATGCTATTCTCAAATGACCGAATCTCCATAAACGGCTGCATATGGAAAAAGGTTGTTTTTGAGATGCAAAACATTTTTACCGGGGTAAAGCCCAACAAGACGCAATTCCATTCAGAAATATTGAAAGAAGATCGCGACGTTTAGGAGGGAACATCAATTAGCGATCAATTCCGGGTCTTTGTCCAATCTCATTTTTTCGTTCAGAATAAAGAGATATTCCAATGCTTCAGGAATAGTTTGACTGTAATCAATGCAAATCGGTTTTTTTTGTTCGATCCATTGATGAAATATGGAAGAAAAATTTTCGTCAATGGTCTTAAGGCATGTGATTCCCAGTCTTTCCAGGGCTGCGGCATTGCAAACTTGTTCGTATTGTCCCCGAATGGGAATAGAAATGATCTTTTTGCCAAGATGAATGGCTTCAGCAGGAGTTTCAAAACCACCGCCTGTAATGATACCCGTGCAATGTACCAGGCTTTCGTTGAACAAAGTTTTATTAACAGGGATAAACCGGAGATTGCCTGATTTTTTTTCCCGGGACGTTTCCTTCGAGAAGATTTGAAAACTGAAATCTTTAAATGGATGGAAGATCTCTTCTAATTGCGGCTCGCAATAGGACGGAAGATAGACGGTAATGTAATTCTTATCGGTTGGTTCAGATTCAAGGATCTCTTTTTTGATAACTGGATGAAAAATAAATTCATCATACTTTTCAAAATGCAAGCCGATGTGATGGGTAGCTTTTGCATAATTTTTTAAAATCCATTCACCAACGGTGCTTTTATTTTCCGGTCTTGGCGTTTTGTTTGATTGAAAACTCCCCTGGTGACCAAATTGAACTGAAGGGATTTTTTTCTTTATGCATGCTGCCGCCGTGATATATTCAAAGTCGTTGATCACAAGGTCATAATTTTCTACAGGCAACTCTTGTATTTCCTTTTTCAATTTAAAAGGCTGGTATCCTTTCATCATCTTCCAATAATCCAAACCACCAGAGCAATTATAAAAAAGACTCAATCCATTACTCCGGTATTTTACCGGTGCATCCAATACCAGGGAACTATTTGCTCCGCTTAAGAAAATGTCGACGGTTCCGTATGATTGAAGGTGGGGCAACAATTCCATCGCCCTGCTGATGTGACCATTGCCTGTAGCTTGTATTGCGTAGAAAATTTTCATAGTTGTTTCTGGTTACTGGGTTTTGGTTGGGAGTTTCTAGTCGCTTTTTTTAAAATACTCATCACTCATTATTCATCCGTAGCGTCCTAAACATCCTTCTTTTGCCGGAAAGACGGGAAGTCGCTAAGTGGACTTATGTGCCTCTTACCGTCTTACTGTCTTCCCGGCGACATGAAACGTTTGAACCATAAAAGTCCTTGAAGTGGTTATCCAGCAATACTTTCAAAGGGCTAATATTTTCAGCTTTAGGACGACAGTGATTATTCATTACTGATTGTTACGCTCCCAATGAATGCAAATAAATAGCGATCTGATCCGTCATCACATCCGTGACCCTTCTTTTCATTTCTTTGACATTGATCGTTTTCAGTTTTGATTCTTCATACTTGTAAATATGCCAATCATTGTTATAATATTCCAATGAAGTAAGATGCTCTACCCAATCACCTGAATTGAGGTAGGTGACGCTTCCTTCTTTGTTGGCGATAACTCGTTTTTTTGGTTGGTGTATGTGCCCGCAGATCACGTAATCATATTTTTTTTCGATCGCCAACTCAGCAACCAGGGTTTCGAACTCATCTATCTTGACGATGGATTCGTTTACCTTTTGCATTACTTTTTTTGAAAGGGAGACTTTTTCACGACCGAAAGATTTTAAAAGCTTGTTGATAATGCGATTGAATCCAAGCAATACAGCATAACCATTGCTCCCCATCTTTGCCCAAAACTTTGCACTACCTTTCGTTGTATTGTCGAACGCATCGCCATGAAATATCCATGTCATCTTGTGATCAATTTCAATGACCAGTTTATCGGTCAGTTGGAATTGCCCCAGTTGCAGGTCGCTGTAACGGCGCAGCATCTCGTCATGATTGCCCGTCACATAAATTACTCTTGTTCCTGAAGTCATCAGGTTTAGTATTTCCTTGATGACCGCAACGTGTGTGGAAGGAAAATAATGTTTGGTGAACTGCCAGATATCAATCACGTCTCCGTTGAGAATTAAGATTTGAGGGCTTATACTTTTTAGGTAAGTCACTATTTCTTTGGCCCGGCAACCATAGGTGCCAAGATGGAGGTCTGAGAGTATCGCAACGTCAATGCAGCGTCTGTTCATGGGCGGAGAAGTTTTACAAAATTTATCAACAGATTTAACCGATTTGTTACGCCAGTGTTAAGAATTTGTAAGAACAATATGAACAGAACATTACCAATTTATAACGCCCGGGAGCGCCCTTAACAATATTGCACCTTGAAATGCTGCTGAGAATAAATAGATACCGGCCTTCTTCTAACATTAAAATAATGGTTAAGTAACAATACGATTACATTCTATTACTTTCTTTGTCAAACCGCACACAATGAAACACCTTTTTGCCTGCCTCATATTGGCAATATGTTTGCAGGCGACGCAGGAACCAGTAAAAGAAAAAGCGACTACTTCTCCTGTTCCATCTGTCAAAAATCTTTTTATTATTACCATTGATGGCTTTCGCTGGCAGGAAGTATTTACCGGTGCCGATTCTTCAATAATAAATGATGAACGATATACTCCTGATACTTCAACAATGAAAATGATGTATTGGGCATCTACGGCGGAAGAAAGAAGAAAAAAATTGATGCCTTTTTTCTGGAATGTACTTGCACACAAAGGTCAGGTTCATGGTAATCGGTCTTTCAGGAACAGGGTGAATACATCGAATTTCTATTCTCTTTCTTACCCGGGGTATAATGAAATGTTCACAGGTAACACGGACATCACTGTCGCGTCAAATGAGAAAAAGACAAACCCAAACAAAAATGTTTTAGAATATTTGAACAGCGAGACAAACTATAAAGGAAATGTTGTTGCCTTTACATCCTGGAATGTGTTTCCGTTCATTTTGAACCAGGAAAGGAGCGGGATAAAAATGAACAGTGGCTACCAGAAGATGGAAGAACATGATTTGACACAAGACCTCATCAGTAAGGTGGAAAGTGATGCTGTCTATAATAAAACAGAAACAAGGCAGGACCAGCTAACATTCATAACTGCCAAAGAATACATCACCAAGTTTCAGCCTTCAATAGTTTACCTGGGTTTCGGAGAAACTGATGAAATGGCACACCGCTGCAGGTATGATCTTTACCTGGAAAAGGCCGCAGCGATCGATAAAATGATCGGGGAACTTTGGCATTGGGTGCAATCAAATCCGGGGTATAAAGACAACACGACATTTATTATTACTACAGATCACGGACGGGGAAGATCTTCTTCGAAATGGGCAGATCATGGTTTATTTGTAAATGGTTCGTCACAAACATGGTTAGTTCTTATTGGCCCAAATATCACAGCTTTCGGTGAAATGAAAAATGAAGAGCAGATCTATCAAAAGCAAATTGCACAAACCATCGCAGGCCTTGTTGGAGAAAAATTCCAATCCAATAAATCCATTGCCCCGGCCATTGCGTTAAAATAGTTTTCAGAATCCGTTTTATTGTTTGACTTTGTCATATTTCAAAGTGGTAATTGAGTGTGCATTAAAGGCGTTTAACGATCGCCGCATTTAATTCCTTGAAGGAATGAATCACCATATCTGCATTTGTTAAATCCTGGTCGCCTGAACTTGGATTTAGAAAACCAATGCATTTCATGCCGGCTGCCTTTGCCGCTGTAACACCATTTTTGGAATCCTCTAAAACGATGCATTCACCCGGTTCAGATTTTATAAGCTGGGCCGCTCTCAGGAATATTTCGGGATGTGGTTTCGAATGAGCGAGCTCAGAGCCGCTGACCTTTGCCATAAAAAATTCTGTAAGTTTAAATTTATTAAGGACGATATCAATGGTCTCCATTCGTGAGGAGGAGGCAAGGACCAATTTGAAATTGTTTTCACGAAGGTCATTGATCAATTTTACGACTCCGTCAATAGGCTGAAGGTCGTTGGCGTTGACCAGGTGTTCCTTGTAGAGACCGTATTCCCTTCTCATAAGTTCTTCGGGTCGATCTGCGATGCCGTGTTTGGTAATGATCGCGGTCCACATATTTTGAGACGAAGTTCCGACGTACGAACAATGCTCTTCAAAAGACACAGCAATATTTAATTCTTCAAACATTTGTTTGTCGATGTCGAAGTAGACAGGTTCACTGTCGATGATCACTCCATCCATGTCAAAAATCACTGTCTGGATCATGGTCGATTGGAAATCATGGTTTTTGTTAATGCTTTTTACCAACAAGGAAATTACACAACAATCATTACATTTAGTTCTATGAAACCAATTTACTCACCCCATCTTTTTGCGTTCATTCTGCTGCAGAATTTTACCATCATCGCAATTGGCCAGGATATAAATGACCTTAAGTTAAAAGATTTTCGTCCTGTGTCGATCTATAAAACACCGCACACGAAAATTGAAAGGGCTAAGTATCCCGTAGTTGATTTCCACTCCCATGATTATCCAAAAACAAGCGAACAAATTGAAGAATGGGTGAAAACAATGGACCAGGTTGGCATTGCAA
>DASYSW010000020.1:0-6816 GCA_036002905.1 Chitinophagaceae bacterium | reverse complement strand
ATTTTTTTCAATTTCAGCGTTTTGAGTGATGCTAAATGCCTTTAATAAGGATTGCAGGGATGCCGCGTATTTCCCCGTTGTCAACAATAAGTAGCCTTCAGATACCAGCGTTTGTGCCTCTGCCAGTTTTTTCCTATTCTCCTGTGCAAGTTTTAAAGCAACCGCCGCGTAATAAAAAGCCGAATCACGATTTACTTCTCTATAGAAAGTTAATAGTTCCCGGCTTGTATTAAACCTTACCGAATCACTGGATGCATTCTTCATCACTAATTTAAGGCTATCGGGATAGTACTGCTGCCCTTGCAGCCACAATGGAAGCAATGCGGTGAGTACAACAGGTAAAATGTGCTTCATTGCGTTGAGTAATTTTGCAAATGAATAATAAACTCTGTCCCTTCACCTTCTTTTGTCTCCACTTTTATTTCACCCTTATGTGCTTTAATGATGTCGTACGCTAAACTCAAACCCAATCCCGTTCCCTGTCCTGTTGGTTTTGAAGTAAAGAATGGCTGAAATATTTTATCAACAATATTTTTAGGAATACCATTGCCATTATCAGTAACCTTTATTTCAACTTTATTAATTAGCAGTTTTGTTTGAATAGAAACACATGGTTCAAATTTTTCGTCTTTAGTTTTTTGTTTTTCGTTGGCAGCATAAAATGCGTTATTGATCAAATTGAGAAGCACTCTTCCAATATCCTGTGGTATTACACTTATATCTCCGATCGTCAGCAAATTGTTGCCAATATACCCTTGTGCCAATGGATTCTCTGAAAGCACTTGTGCCGCTTTTGCAAAATAAAATGCTGAATCCAGCTGATTCATTTTTAAATAGGCCCTTGCAAGGTTCATGTTTGATGTCATTTGGCGGTCTGGATGATTAATTTGAACAGCAATTTTTAAAGCCTCTTTTAATTGAAGTATTTCCTGTTCTGGATTCTCGGCATTACGCATCAAGCCGTCCAATACATGATGTATGGTGAATAAAACAATGAGCCTGTTCTTGCCGGGAATAGAATACTGGGTTAGTTTCCATCCCTGGACCTCATCATTTTTGGGGTCTTCCGCAATTTTAAGTGCCTGCAATAAGTTTTGGAACGCTTCTGAATATCTACCCATAGCGTTATATTGATACGCCCTGCTTATTAGAGCAGCAGCTTCAGCTAATTTTATTTTATTTTTTATAGCAAGGGCTAATCGCTTTTCAACATAAAAAAGCGCTGAATCTCTGTTAGCTTCAATAAAGTATAAATACAGATTATAAGAGGCATTATACCGGGCTGAATCGGTTGTTGCGTTTTGCAAAATATCCTGCAAGTTATCATGAGTGCTTTGCTGTGCCTTAGCAATGAAAGGAAGGAAAAGGAATAATGAAATTTTCAATATCGTTTTCATAATTTTTTTTAAGATGTTGGCAATTGTAAAATGAATGTCGACCCTTCTCCCTCTTTTGTTTCGACTTTCAACTCTCCACCGTGTCCCTTTGTAATTATATCATACGCTAACGATAATCCCAATCCCGTTCCTTGGCCGGTTGGTTTAGTAGTGAAGAAGGGTTGAAAGATTTTGTCGCGAACCCGTTCAGGAATGCCATTGCCATTATCCTTAACAGTTAAAGCGACTACACCATTGGTTCTTGTTGTACTGACAGTAACCGTGGGTTCATAACCTTCCAGGTTCTGTTGCTGCTTTTGATGCACAGCGTAAAACGCGTTGTTGATCAGGTTGAGGATGACCCTGCCAATCTCTTGAGGGATGATATTTACAGTGCGAATGCCCTGGTCAAAGTCGGTTCTTAATGTTGCGTTGAATGATTTGTCCTTTGCACGGAAACCTTGGTATGCTAACCTCAGGTATTCATCTGCGAGTTTGTTAATATCAGCCGGTTCTTTTTGTCCACCGCTGCTGCGACTATGTTGCAACATACCTTTTACAATGGCATCAGCTCGTCTGCCGTGATGATTTATCTTTTCAAGGTTTTGTTTGATGTCATTGATAATCTCGTCTTCCAATGTTTCATTTCTTTCACCTTTCACCTTTGACCTTTCACCTTTTAATTCATCAATCAATTCACCATTCACTTCAGAAAAGTTATTTATAAAATTCAACGGGTTCTGTATCTCATGTGCAATGCCAGCGGTCAATTCTCCCAACGACGCCATTTTCTCCGACTGGATGAGTTGTTTTTGCGCAGATCGCAACTCGGTTAACGTGTCCTCGGCTTTGTTCTTTTGGATCTCTATCTCTTGTTTTTGATATTGAAGCAGGGTATTGGTCTTTTTTCTCTCCCGGTTACTTCTAAAAAGAATTAAGGTGATCACTAACAATGCACCCAGGCCTGCAATCAGTGCATAAATTCTTAATCGAGTCTTTAATTTTTCATTGGCTAATTCGATCTCTCGTTGTTCCTGCTGCTCGTTAAAAGTTAAGTTTTGAATGGCCGTTGTTTTTCCCCTGTTGAATAAGCTGTCATTAAGTGCTATACTTAATTCGAGATACTTAATGGCACTATCATTTTGGTTCTTCAGTTTGTACGCCCTGGCGAGAATTGTCGCGGCATCGAGAACAGCTCTCCTGAACACAACGAAATTCCATTTGTACAATGCCTCTTTCGCATAATAAATTGAGGAATCCACTTGCGCTGTTTCAAGGTACAGTTTAGCAATGCTGTTGTAAATTGCAACCACATCCAGGTAGTTGTGCCCCGCAATGCCGATTGGAATACCACGGCGGTAATAATAAAGAGCGTCTTCATATCGTTTCTTTTTAACCTCGACATCACCAAACAAATTTTCTACATAAGCCCATCTATAGTTGCCTGCCTTTCGCTCGACGTCAAAAGCTTTATTAATATAGATCGATGCAGAATCGAGTTTATCTAAACCAAGATAAACTGAGCCTATGAACGTATATGTATTCAGCGAATCCCCCGATAATTTTTCTGCCAGGAAACCATATCTCAAAGCCTGTTGATAATCGCCAACATCCCGGTACAAAACTATCAGTTGAAGATATGATCGTCCCATCATTGCAGGATCGTGCAAGCCTTTACACCGGTTTAGACATTTGAGTGCCATCTCAACAGCTTTGTCATAGTTTGCCGACGCCCATAACGCCCAGGCATATGTCAGCATTCCGGCGGCTTCGCCCTTTTTGTCATTTAATTGCTGCGCTAACCTTATCGCCCGTTGGGCATATTTTATACTTGAATCGACCTGCGACACGACGTAATTATCACTTAATTTGACAAGCAATGATACTGTTGCCGTATCATCATCATTGGCTTTAGTGAGCAATGCTCTCAGACTGTCGGTATCGTAAAGACCTTGCGCCTGTAAACTGCAGCTAAATAGTAGTAATATGGAAAGAAATATATTTCTCATATTTGAATGCTGTAACTATTTCCTGGCAACGGAAAAATAATTTGACGGAAAGCGCCTATAACTTTCTCTGTTATTTCAGGCATTATGGAAATCCGGCTAGTCTTTTAATCATTTTAAACTTGTAATTTAAACAGCAGCCAATTGAACAACAAACTCAGTCCCCTCCCCTTCCTTCGTTTCCACTTTTATGTCTCCTCCATGCGCTTTCACAATGTCGTAGGCCAGCGATAATCCCAGCCCGGTTCCTTGCCCGGTAGGTTTGGTGGTAAAAAATGGCTGGAATATTTTATCAACTATACTTCCTGGAATACCATTGCCGTTGTCTTTCACCCTGACCTCTATTTTACCATTGTCCCTTGTCGTTATTAAAGTGACAGTCGGTTCATAGCCATTCGGGGCATGTTTCCTTTTTTCGCTTACAGCATAGAAAGCATTGTTGATAAGATTGAGTATCACACGACCGATGTCCTGTTGAATGATACTTATTTTACCAACTTTATTATCAAAGTTTGTTTCAAATTTTGCATTGAAGGATTTGTCTTTTGCACGAAGACCATGAAAAGCTAATCGTAAGTATTCATCGGCCAGGGCATTGATCTCGGTCATCTCTTTTTGGCCGGTGCTTGTTCTTGAATGTTGAAGCATTCCCTTCACAATTCCATCGGCTCTTTTTCCATGATGATTTATTTTCTCCAGGTTTTGTTTTACATCTTCAGCGATTGCCATTGCATCATTTATATTGCCTTTGGCTAGTTCTTCCTTCATTTCCTCCAGTAATTCGTTGCTGACATCAGAAAAATTATTAACGAAGTTTAACGGGTTTTGAATTTCATGCGCAATACCGGCAGTAAGCTCACCGAGGGAAGCCATCTTTTCCGACTGCACTAATTGCGTTTGCGCCTGCTTCAGATCAGTCAATGTTTTTTCTACTTGCTGCTTGGCTGCTTCAAGTCTATTAAAATCTTCGTAACGTGCATAGGCAGTTGAGAAGGCATCCGCAACGGATTCAATCATGCTGATCTCCTCTCCTCCCAGTTCATTAATGTTGCCGACATACAACATTCCCTGCAGGAAAGGAATGAAGTGAAGATAAAATCCACCCACAGGTAAACTGCCCATGTACTGTTCGCGGTCGGTAATGGCCCCTTGTTTTATCAATATATCGGCCGTGCGGATATAATCAGGTTCTGTCCAGTGATTAAAATAAATTTTTTTATGCTGCCAATTGTCCACCACTTCATCAAAACTTGGAGTGTCATATGGAAGATGAAATGCTGCAATAGCTTTCCCGTCCGGCGTTGAAAGAAATGTATGAATGAGTTGTTGCGAATCATCCATAAGAAATATTCCGCAACGAATAAAAGGAAGTCCAAGGATAGTAAGCTCGTTCCATATCAATGGAGTGATCCTGTCAAGATCTTCCACCTTACGCATCGAAGCGATGTCTGCACGAATGCGGTCAAGCGCTGCCTGTTTCACTGCTTCCCTTGCATTAGCTTCCGATTGTTGCAATTCCATGTAGCGCCTGAACGTGAGATCAATGATGGTTGCAAATCGTTTCAAGACCCTTATTTCCTCTTCGTCGTATCGACGATCTGACCATGCATATAAGCATCCAACTTTGAATGCGATAAAATGTCCATATTGAACCTGCTCATCTTTCCAATCAGGAACGGGTACGGTTAAACCTTTCAGCAAATTCACATAATAAGATTTAAGTTCATCTCCTGTCAATTGCGGAAAATAATCTTCTCCTTTTAACCATGCCTGGTAGATTTCTTCCAGCACGGGATGTCCCTCGAGCATCACCCATCCTACCAACGCAAGATGATCCCCATCTTCAGTAGATGTAGCAGAATACAGCGGCGCTTTTAATGTTTCATTGCTCAATAGACCCACCCCACAACGTATCGGGCTAATACCAAGCTTCCTCAATTCAGTGAACACCATGCTGGCAGTTGCGGAAAGATCGTTGCTGTTATGCATAGCCATTGCTTTGCCGCGAACTTTTTCCAAAGCCGCTTCGATTGTTGCTTCTCTTGCTTGTGCTTCGGCTTTCCTTAAATCCTGGTAACGACGAAACGTTAGTGAGAAAACGGCAGTGAACCTCTTCATTATTTGTTGTTCTTCCTCGGAATGCGCATGCAATGAATTTGTCCATACGCCACCCTCATTAAAAAAGTAGACGTAAAAATGGACATCAGGAAAATTTTCGATGGCCCGCGCTAAATACCCCTGCGTCGTATTTAATATCTTAATGTATTCTTCTTTTTCCTGGCCGGCGAGGAAGTAATGTGTGAAATCATTTTTTTCCTGCCATTCTTTATACATCAGTTGCCAAAATGGATGATCATCCATATTAAATGTTCCCACTGTTTTCACGACCTTTCCCTCGGCAAGATTATTTACTGACCAAACATGCTGTGTTTGATTAGGGAACATGTTTGTGATACCGCCGCGAAAATTTTCGATCCCCAATTTTTCCAACTCCGTGAACATAGTCGCCGTTGCTGCACTCACATCGTCACTTGTATGCATGGCCATGGTCCTTGCGCGCACCCTTTCAAGGCCGGCTTCTATTTGTGCTTCCTTCGCCTGGGCTTCGGCCTGTTTCAGATCCTTGTACCTTTTATAAGTAAGACTGAGTACTGAGGTGAACCGGCGATATATTTTCAATTCATCTTCTATAAATTCTTTGTCCGTCCACGCATACACCTGGCCTTCCGGGAAAGAGAAGAAATAACCGTATTGAACAGCATCATCAGGGTAATTCTGAACGCTGATTTGTGAACCCACCAGCGCGTAGTATTCTTTAATCTCGTCACCACGCAGAACAGGATAATAATCTTCCTGCCGTATCCAACTATCATAAACATTTTCAAGTACGGGATGGTTTCCCAACATTAATTTACCGGCTATTTCTTTCGTTTCTCCCTGCTCATTTATCACCATTCCCAGCAATTCGGCAATGCGTGTGTCTTTGTCAAGCAAGCCTACTCCACAGCGCCTTGGCATTAATTTCAAAGTGTCCAACTGCTGGTAAAAGACTTTAATGGTCTCCGCAAGATCGTGTGAGTTGTGCATGGCCATCGCTTTTGCGCGCACTCTTTCCAGGCTTGCTTCGATCTGAGCTTCCCTTGCCTGTGCTTCGGCTTTTTGAAGATCAAGAAACCGGGTATAGGTAAGATTAAATACCGCTGCGAATCTTTCGAGGAGCTGAATCGTTTCCGGTGGCTGGTCATCCGGGGAGGCTATCGCAATAAAACCTTTTGAGAAATAGGCGATGTTTTGCACTCTTCGCTTCGTTGCGGCACCCGGTTTAAAAGGAACATGGAATTCTTCTTCCCAATATGTGAGCCATGCTTTTAATTCCTCGCCCTGCATATCAATGGTGATCGTTCTCTTTTTTTCGGCCCATCCTTCATACATCT
>DASYSW010000019.1:0-1737 GCA_036002905.1 Chitinophagaceae bacterium | reverse complement strand
CCTTTTTTTTATGTTTTGTATTCCGTTACTGAAAGCCCGTTGATCATTCCAATCAATCCCTTTTCCATTGTCATGGATCACGATCTTCATCATCTCTTTTAATTCCATGGAGAAACAAACTTTCGTTGCGCCGGCGTGTTTTACAATATTGTGCAGACATTCTTTTACAGATAAAAAAATATCACGTCGCATTTCACCGGTGATGAATGTCCCCGGAAGGTGTAATGGAGTGTTGGCTTCACATTCAATGTTATGATTGGCCAAATATTCCATTGCATAAGATCTTGTGTAAGCCACCAGGTCTGCCAGCGTATCGTTCCTCTCATTTAGCGCCCACACTATTTCTCCCATTTTCTCCGACATTTCATCTGAGAAAGAGGTTATTTTTTTGAGTTCAGCGCTAACCGTTTCGTCACCGATTTTCTTATTGAGAATGGATTGACTTAAGAATCTTATTCTTGATAAACCAGCCCCAAGATCATCGTGCATATCAGTGGCTATTCTTGTTCTCTCTTTTTCGATCAGTTGTTGTCGTTCAAATTCTCTCTGTTGCTTCCGGATCTTACCGGTGAAATACCATTTTAAGGACAACCAGCCAATCACTGCGATCATCAGAAGAACACCGGCCCTGAAGAGATTGGTTTGCCAATACGCTTTGGCTATTTGTATTTCAAGCGTTTTTGTAAAAGGACTCACGTTGCCGAGCGGATCTATTACGCGGACATTAAACGTATACCCGCCCGGCGGTATCTTGCTATACCTCGTATAATGAGCAGCCCCGCCTTCGATCCAATCGTCATCATATCCATCAAGCTTGTATTCAAAGCTGCAATCTGATATGTGCTGAAATGCAATGGTAGAAAAATCAAATGAAAAAGTATTTTCTCTGAATGAGAGGTTGATCTTCTTTATTTCATTGGAATTCGGAGTGGTTGCATGCAAAATGTCATTTATATAAATACCGGTCAGCTGTGCTCCGGGTGGATAGACCGATCCCTGCAATCGGCCCGGGAAAAATGAAACCAGGCCATTTGCCGTGCCAACGACACATTGATCGCCTTTAAAAACAAGTGAAGAAAAACTGAATTCATTTGAAGGCAATCCATCTTCAACAGTATATGTTCTGCCCTGCCGGCTCTTCTCGTCAAATACATAAAGACCCTTTTCGCCAAAGATCCATAGCTTGTTGTCTTTTTTAAAAACGCTTCGTATGTCTCTCAATGGAAGTTTATCATCGCAGGTTTCTTTTGCCAGGTGAAAATTATTGTTGTTAATACGATAGAGTCCAAAATTCGTTGCGATATAAATAATTGAATCATCCTTTTCACTGAAATAGGAATTGACATCGGGCATAAGATGGAGCGATTTAAACAGGACAAAGTCTTTTCCATGATCGATTGGTTTTAGTATATACAGGGAGTCGTTGATCGATTTTATATAGATAAGACTGTTTTTATCCTGGAATAATGTTTCAAATCCTATGTACGCTCCTGGCTGAAGAAAATTTATTGGTTTAACAACAGGATGGCCCGACACATTTGTCACGTGATAGAGACCTGCATAAGTTGAAAAAACGATGGAACTGTCATTCAACCAGATCATCCCTTTTATCCACCTGCTTCCTTGTACCTCATCACTTAAAAATTCATAGTGGACCGGACGCATTATATTCGTCGCAGTGTTGTACTTGTATAGTCCCTTATTGGTGCCGCACCATATATTGTTATTATTGTCAAA
>DASYSW010000018.1:0-9999 GCA_036002905.1 Chitinophagaceae bacterium | reverse complement strand
CATAAGGCTTGCTTTTAATACAATTTATTTTTTTCTTTACCGTTAGTTATATTGAAATCTAATACTTAGGAGAAAAACCACCGTCGCTATGAATAAACCATTCTACAACGATCAGCATGCCATTGCTGAACAATTTATCTTCCTCGACACGCATATTTGCCAGATGGCGCAATTAGCCCATCAAAAGATCAATACACTTAAGCTGTCCTATGTTCACGCCGCATACTGCAATAGCCGTAATGAGCTGTATGCACTTGTAAAGAGAACTCTGCTTACTTATGTAACCAATGATTTTGTCCTGGAGCAGGAAAAATTCTTTGATACCTATTGCGAAAACTAACGCTAAGGGTACAGCGCGAACAGGTATGAATTTATTCGGGAAACAAGCTATCATCCTCTTCCCCATTTCCCAGCAAATTCAGATCGATGGCATCCATTCCGGCAATTCCTTCAATGGAACCGCGGATATGGGTCGCGTTCAACAAAACCTTTTCAAGTTGTTTTTCTCTTGTCTTCCATAATCTTTCCATAGCATCTCTTTCTCTTTGTATAGAAATTTTCATGGCCAAAAATCCTTCGCGGATCGCTTTCCACTGTTCTGCAAATTCACTGCTGGTGAGATATCCGTAAAGTAAATGCATTTTGTCGCCTCTATTTTCATTGGTTTTTGCCGTGTTAAACACTCTTATCACTCCTTCTCTCAACACGCCCGCCAACGCCTTCACCTCCGAAAAGTCACAGACCCAAACTCCGTCCCTGATACCAAAACAGTCCATATCTCTTGGCATTGCCTTCGTCACAATCACTGCAATATCTGCGCCCTGGCTTCTCATGTCGGTCTTCAGTTTTTCGATCCACTCATTTGCAAAAGCAGTTGTCCGTTTGCTTTCATAAATGATCTTACCACACTCCTGTCCAAAATTGCTTCGCACAACCTGTATACAATCTGCTCCACGAACTCCTTTAGCCACTTCAAGGATGAGGTCAAAGGGAAAAGTGGATTGAAGCATTTCCTGCAATGCCAATTCCTGCACTTCCCCCTGCAATTGCATGGAGCCTTGCTCGGCTTTTCTTCTCATTTCTTCGGCAAGTTTTCTTTGTGATTCCAGCTTTTCTTCCATTTCTTTCATCCGCAACCGGTATTCCGTTTCAATAGTTGCTATCCTTTGCTCTTCCAGTTTCCTGATCTCTACCGACAATCTTTCTCTTTCTAATTGCAATTTTTTTTGGACCGAAAGTTCAAGCTCTGCTTCGCGATTTTTTAATTCCTGCTCTTTTTTGAAAAGTTCGAGTTGCTGCTCGCGGGCTTCTTTTAACTTTTCCTCATTGTCCTTATTGGTCTGCGCGAGTAAGCGAAGTTGATTCTCGTAGTCCAGCGAAACCGACCTGCGAATATTTTCTTCAAGATGTTGCTGCATCCGTCTTCTCTCTTCTTCCATTTTTAACTGAAATTCTTCATCCTTTCTCTTTTGCCACTCGATAGCTTTCTGATTCAGTTCTTTTTTTATTTGGTCGCGGATTGATTCGTTGGGCTCAAATTCATTTCCACACTTGGGACATTTTATCGTGGTTGCCATTTGCTAATATTTTTGGTAAATTTAATGAAGCTTTGGCTGACAAAAAATTAACTCAACTGCATTTATCTCTTAACTGCGTTTAATATGTTATCGAATCGTACCCAATAAATGTCATCGAGGCCATTACCCGGGTTTGATAAACCCTTTCTCAGGTCCGTCGCGGATTGTCTTGTTTTAAACGGAGACTTATAACTTGCTTTGGAAGATGTGAAAAAGAGATATTTTTTATCCCACGTAACAAAAGGGCAATAGTCAAGAGAGACACTATTGATCTTCGCAAGATTGACCGCCGGTTGCCATTGATCATCTTTTTTTATGCTGAGATAAAGGTCCCCATGGCCCATATCATCGCTGCGTCCGTATGCCGTGAACAAAATATATTGTTCATCCGGATCAACAAATGCATTGAACTCATAACCCTTTGAATTGATCGCTTCAGGTAGACTGGCCGGTGGCAGATAATGTCCATTTTCAAATTCACACACTACTATGTCCTCTTTGCCCTTTCCAGTTTCAATTTGAGTGGTGAAATACAAATTCCCGTTCTTTGCTACTGAAGGATAAAATTCATCTTTATCGGAGTTGACCAATGAATCCAGTGAAATAGGTTCGCTCCATGTGCCATTCTTCTTTGTAATGTACCATATGTTGTAGTCGTTTGTTGAGTCGTCTCGATTTACAGGTCGATTTGATGAGAAAAATAGCCGGTTGCCATCAGCCGTAAAACTTGCTTCGAGATCATTGTAAATACCCGAAAAAGGCGCGACAGCAGGTTCAGACCATTTTCCATTTTTTTTTGTCGAATTCATGACAACGCTCACAATGTTTAATTGTTGAATGGTAAAGAAAATTTCATCGCCTGCCGGGGAAATAGTGAAATCCCTGTTTGCAAATCCGTTGCTGATCACACCGGGAGAAAAAATTTTCGGAACATCTCCAGGCAATGCCTGCTTTAAATAATGGTCTGTTGTTTGGGAATGAGAAAAATGACCGAGTAGAGGAACAAACAGGATCAAAACATTTTTCATAAACTATGTTTTATTGGATAAACCTTGATCAGCGTTTCTCATGCAAGGGAGTTCCATAAAATTTCAACGGGATGCAATGCCTTCACTTTTGTTCCATCTTTGATCTGGTGGCGACAACTTGTTCCCGCCGCAGCAATGATGGTATCTCCCGGAATACTTCGGACCGCAGGAAATAAAACCAACTCACCTATTTTCATGGACAGCTCATAGTGCTCTTTTTCATACCCAAAGGAGCCAGCCATACCGCAGCACCCGGAAGGGATCACTTCGACAGAATAATTTTCAGGCAACGATAACATTTTAACCGATGATGCTACGGACGACAAAGCTTTCTGCTGACAGTGCCCATGAAGTTTGATCGATCTTTTTTCGTTCGTGAATTGCTCTTTCCTGATATTTCCTTTTGCAATTTCAGAAGCCATAAATTCTTCGATCGTAAAGACATTTTTTGCTAGTCGTTTTGCAGCTTCGAACTGATCATCGTCAGCAAGATCGATGTATTCATCACGGAATGTAAGGATCGCAGAAGGTTCGATGCCTATTAATGGAGTTTCAGAAGTTACCAATGAGCTTAATAACGCAATATTTTTGTTAGCAATCTTTTTTGCCTCCCTCAACAATCCTTTCGACAACCAGGCACGGGCGCTTTCCTCGTGCGAGGGAATAATGACCTCATATCCTAATTTTTCCAGTAACTGGATAGCCTTAATACCGATTTCAGTATCATTATAATTCGTGAACTCGTCGCAAAATAGATAAATCTTCTTGCCACTTGCCATTTTACCACTTGCCACTCGCTTCTGAAACCATTTCCTCAGTGTCATCCTATACATTGTCGGCATTGAACGTTTTGTAGCAAATCCCGAAAATCTTTTTACTAAGTTGCTGAGGCCGGGTGTTGTCATCATGAAATTATATACGCCAGGTGCAATGGCTCCCATCCTCGACGACCTATTAAAATTGGCGATCAGTTTGGAACGAAAGGGAACACCATTTGCATCGTAATAGTGTTGCAGGAATTCAGCTTTCAACTTTGCCACATCTACATTTGAGGGACATTCGGATTTACAGCCCTTACAACTCAGACAGAGATCCATTACTTCATAGATCTCTTTATTATCAAATCGATTTAATTTTGCAGAGTTAGTTAAGAACTCCCGGAGGATATTCGCTCTTGCCCGGGTCGTATCCCGTTCATTTTTCGTTGCCATGAATGAAGGACACATCGTCCCACCGGACAGATGCGTTTTCCGGCAGTCGCCTGAACCATTGCATTGCTCGGAATGTTGTAAAATATCCTGGTTATGAAATCGAAAAATGGTTTTGAATGACGGTGTTTTTTGTCCTGGAGCGTACCGCAACATGGTATTCATCGACGGTGTATCTACGATCTTATGCGGGTTGAAAATATTTTCAGGATCCCATGTTCTTTTAATGATCCGGAAAAGCTCATAATTTTTCTCTCCCACCATTTGTCTAATAAATTCACCCCGTAACCGGCCGTCACCATGTTCACCACTCAACGAACCGTTGTATTTTTTTACAAGCGTGGCAATCTCCTCAGCGATGGTTCGGAATAATTGGTTACCCTCTTTTGTTTTTAAGTTAATGATAGGACGTAAATGCAATTCACCGGAACCTGCGTGCGCATAATGAACGGAGTACAAGTTATGTTTCTTCAGGATCTCATTGAAGTCACGGATGTACGCTGGCAGGTCATACACATCTACAGCAGTGTCTTCAATCACCGGGACGGCTTTATCATCGCCGGGCAAATTCCCAAGCAATCCCAATCCCGCCTTCCTCAGTGTCCAGATTTTTTTTGAATCATCTCCAAACAACAACGGAAAATGATAGCCGAGGCCGGCAGTCCGCAAATCTGTCTCTAGTTTTTTGGCAAGTTCAACAATCTCTTCTCGGTTTGTTTTTGAAAATTCAATCACAAGAATGGCTCCCGGATCACCCTGGACAAAAAATCGATTCTTTTGTTGTTCAATATTATTTTTTGTGCATTCAAGAATGTAATGATCGATCAATTCACTTGCACTTGGTTTGTACTGCAACGCAATAATGTTAGCCCGCAATGCCTCATCAATACTGTTGAAATGAACACAAAGCAAACCGATCTCTTTTGGTGGTAACGGGACAACATTCAGTTTGATCTCTGTAATGAATGTAAGGGTCCCTTCTGAACCCGCTATGAGTTTGCAAAAATTAAAATCTTCTCCACCGGCAGTGAACGGTGCAGAATCCAATAATACATCGACTGCATAACCGGTGTTTCTTCTTTCGACGGACTTTTTTGGAAATTCTTTCTTTATCTCAAGCTGGTTGTCATAATTGCTTAACACACTCCGGACGGTCTTATAAATATTGGCTTCAAGGTCATTTCCTTCGCACTTTTTGTGAAAATCATCAAGGCTTAGCGCTTTAAACTCAGTTTCCGATCCATCGCTCAACAATGCTTTTACTTCCAGCAAATGTTCCCTCGTGCTTCTATATACGACTGAATTCGATCCACACGAATTGTTTCCCACCATCCCTCCTATCATCGCACGGTTTGCCGTTGAAGTTTCAGGTCCGAAAAACAAACCGTGACGTTTTAAGAACATATTCAACTCGTCGCGAATCACCCCTGGCTGGACTCTTACCCAGCCTTCCTCTTTATTTAATTCGAGGATCTTCGTAAAATATTTTGATACGTCTACAATAATTCCATTCCCCACAACCTGCCCCGCAAGGGAGGTGCCGGCCGTTCTTGGTATCAGTGAGGTGTTTTCCTTTCGTGCAAAGGCGATCAGTTTCTTAATATCGTCAACCGTTTTGGGAACGGCGACGGCCAGAGGCATTTCGCGATAGGCCGATGCATCGGTTGCATAGAGAATGCGCATCGTCGAATCATCATAAAATTCTCCCTCCAATTGTGTTGCAAACTGGTGTAGTTTTTCACCGGTCAAGGTCTCTTTCTCCATAGATGGTCAAAAATAAACCCTTTAGAGCAGCTATAAAATGATTCGTCAGGATGTTCGCTTCCTTCATTAGAATTGTTTATAAAATGAGGATTATTTTATGAAGAGTGATTTATTTTTTGATAAATATGCCAGCATGAAAAAACGTCTTCCGAAGCAATCCCCAGTGATTTAAAGATTGTGATCTCGTCGTCTCTTTCGCGCCCCTTTTTCGTCCCCAGCAATACTTCTCCCAGGTCCCCGCAGATATGGTTGTCGATGATCACTCCTTCCTTTTTGGGAATAAGAAAATCACCGGCCTCGTTGAGGAGCGATTCATAGCAATCGGTATACAATTTTGATTTGAGCAAAGCATTGGTATCAAGTTCTCTCGTTGATGGTGTACTTGAGCCAACAGCATTAATGTGAGTCCCCTGCTTTATCCAATTTCCCATCAAAACAGGTTCCGGTGACGAAGTAACAGTACAAACGATATCTGCATTTTTTACAGCCTCCTCTGCACTTTTGTGCGCGATGATTGGTACATTGAAGCGATCTGAAATTTTGTTTGCAAGGTTGGTTGCATTCTTTTCGTTCCGGCTCCAAATATTTATTTGCCTGATCTTTCTTACCAGCACGATGGCTTCAATGTGCCTTTCTGCCTGCTCGCCTGAACCAATGATCGACAATAATTCCGAATCCTCCCTCGAAAGGAGTTTTGTTGCCAGCGCGCTCGCCGCTGCTGTGCGGAGCGATGTAATTTCTGAAGCATCAAAGATCATCAGCGGCTTTCCATTATTCGCATCGAAAAGGACCACCACTCCCTGGTGAGATAGATAACCCTGGTCCCTGTTAGCATGAAAAACACTGATCAGTTTTATGCCCATTACCCCGGATGTTTTATCGTAGCCAGGCATCATTCCCAGTAAACCTTTCTTGTCCGGGAGCCACATGAGAGAACGCAAGGGTTGACCAGATTCTCCCTTTGCCAACGACCGAAACATTTTTTCCATTACCTCGATGCATTCCCGCATCGTCAGCAATGAAGAGATTTTGTCTTTATCAATAAATGGTATATCCAAGGTTTGGGTTTGTTGGCTGGTTTTTCACTCGCAGCTAAATGTCTTTTTTACGGCGATAATCAAAAATAACCGATTTAGCTAATCCTCTCACCACATAAAAACAAAGGAACATAGATACACATGGGTTCTGTGTGCCCTGCTGTGCCTGCTATATTTATAAAATAGTTGAATCTAAGCAAGCGATAAAACAATGACCATGAATTAGCCCATGGTGTATTCGCGCTGAAAAGTATAAACCTTGTCAAACACTAACAGAAAACTCTAAAATGGGAAATAAGCTAAATAAGCTTACTACTTCGGGGAAGCACCTGTTACTAAGCTAATAATGTTTGAGCGTAGTGACACAATCGGAACCGGATCTCACGTAAGGAGCCGCAAAGGACAGTAAGCCTGTCTTTGCGACTTTGCAATCTTAGCGTCTTTGCGTGAAATAATAAAGTTCGAATTGGATAACTCGCAATAAGGGCAAGACTTAATGAAGGTGCCGTTGAATTATAAGTTTAATTTAGCCAGGCTTTGCTCCACTATCTGCTCAAGTCTCTTTGAAGGCCTCTCATCCGATTTTACCAGGTCTGCAAGGGTTATCTTGTCGAGCAACTGGTCCATTGTGTACTGTATCATCTTCCAAAGGGACCGGGATGAACAATCGACAGAGTTCACACACAGATTCAACACTCCGGCATGTGAACCACAAAACTTTTTGTCATATAAAGCACCGCCTAAACTTTTAAGCACATCGTTAATTATTATTTCCCTGGCCGGTTTTGCTAAAATATAACCTCCCTTGTAACCGGGGGTACTGTTGATGAACCCCTCCATTCGTAAAATACGCGTGAGCTTTGCCACATAATGCGGGCCTATGCCTTCCGCTTCGCTCAGTTGCGGAATGCTCATGCCTTCTGCGTCTTTGCAACCTGCGATGCGCAGCAGTATTCTCAATCCGTATTCTTCCTGGGCGGTTATTTTCATATAGAGTTATCCGTTTAAAGATTCCATGTTCACATGATATCTTCTCACTAAATAATTTTTTAAGTTGTTCAGCTCTTCCTCTGAATACTTCTTGTTACACACTTTATCATAGGCCGCTGCCAGCTCCTGTGCAATTTGCCCGGCACTTTTTCCCTCGATCTGGTAACGCTGGTGGATGTGAACCAACTCGCCGTTTTTGAACAAAGCAATGTTAGGAGAAGACGGAGTGAGGCCTAATAGATATTTTGTGCGGAAATGGTCAACTGCTTCTTTTTCCATTCCTGCAAATACGGTATAATATTCATCAGGGACCACGTCATTCAACAGGGAAAAAATTGCTCCCGGTCTTGCGCCACGTGCAGCGCAACCACAGACAGAATTTAGGACCACTAACTGTACCTTATCATCCTGCTTATTCAGCGCTGCATCTACATCTTCAGGAGTCAGCATTTCTTTATAATTTATTTCTGTCAACTCATCCCTGAAGGGTTGTGCAACTTCAGCAGCATAAGTGGGTGCTGAATTATTCATTAAACTTTTTAAACTGATTTGTGCCATAATTTATTTTTAAAGTTTTATTCTGTGCTTCTCTGTGTCTTCATGCTTCTGTGGCAATCCTTCGACAAGCTCAGGACGATAACTACCAAGAAACGGAGATCACAGAGTCTATTTATAAAAAACCCAATTCTAATTGTGCCGCCTCGCTCATCATGCTCTTGTCCCAGGGCGGATTCCAGGTAACGGCCACGTGCACGTCATTTATCCCGTCGATTTCACGCAGCTTTTGATCTACTTCTACCGGCAATGTCTGTGCTGCGGGGCAACTTGGCGCTGTCAATGTCATCACGACCTGGACATTGTTTATGGGCAATACATTTACTTCATACACCAGACCCAGGTCGTAAATGTTCACCGGTATTTCCGGGTCATAGATCGTCTGCAATTTTTCAATTACCTGATCTTTTATTTTCTGTTCATCTATCACAATTATTTAATTCCTAGTTTTTAATTCATTTCTGCAGCTTGTTTCAGCTTAAAGGCTAAAGCAAAATTTTTCATCTGCTTCACCATTGCCAACAATCCGTTTGACCGGGTTTGCGCTAAATGAGTCGTCATCCCGATCTCATGAATAAAATTCAGTTTCGCCTGGATGATGTCGTCAGGTGTTTGACCTGACAATACACGGATCAGCATGCTGATCAACCCTTTCACGATTACTGCATCACTTTCCGCTTTATAAAAGATCTTTCCGTCTTTATGATCTGCCACCAGCCAGACAGTCGATTGACATCCCCTCACGCGGTTCTCATCCATCTTGTATTTTTCATCCAGGGGCGGTAGCTTCTTTCCAAGATCTATAATATATTCATACTTGTCATCCCAGCTATCGAAAAGCGAAAATTCCTCTTTAATCTCTGCTTCTATTTCTTCTATTTTCTTATGATCGGCCATTTAATTCCTTTAACTGATTCATTTCTCCAAATTGTCGTGAGACTACTCACGACTCACGATTGACGACTCACGATAACATTTTTATCGCCTTCTTCAATCCAACAACCAATTCATCAATTTCTTCCTTCGTATTATACATCGCAAAAGATGCCCTTACGGTTCCCGGTATCCTGTAACAATCCATCAGCGGCTGTGCGCAATGATGTCCTGTCCTTACTGCAATACCATAATTATCCAATAGTATCCCAAGGTCCTGCGGGTGAAGCTTGTCAACAATAAACGAGATCACACTTACTTTTTCTTTCGCTTCACCAACGATCCTCACTCCCGGGATTTGCTTTAATTGTGCTGTTCCATATTCCAGCAACTCATCTTCATAGTGCTTTATAATCTCCTTTCCTATTCCATTCACAAAATCGATCGCTGCCTTAAAGGCAATGATATCTGCAATATTGGGAGTTCCCGCCTCATATTTATAAGGCAGATCATTGTAAGTCGTTTTTTCAAACGTTACCTCCTTGATCATCTCTCCTCCGCCCTGGAATGGTGGCATTGATTCCAACAACTCTTTTTTTCCATATAATACGCCAACGCCGGTAGGGCCGTACATCTTATGACTGGAGAAAGCAAAGAAATCACAATCCATTTCCTGCACGTCGATGTCAAGGTGCACTGTTGATTGTGCTCCGTCAATTAACACCAGGGCACCTGCTTTGTGTGCCGCATCAATGATCAGTTTAACCGGGTTAATTGTCCCCAAAGCATTTGACGCATGGTTGACAGCGACGAGTTTTGTTCTCGGGCTTAATAACTTTTTATACTCCTCAATGATCAGTTCTCCCTTTTCATTGACAGGAATGACCTTCAATATGGCACCCTTTTCTTCAATCAGGATTTGCCAGGGAACGATATTGGAATGATGCTCGATGTTCGAAACAATGAT
>DASYSW010000017.1:0-9224 GCA_036002905.1 Chitinophagaceae bacterium | reverse complement strand
ATACCAACTCCATGATGAGCCTCAGCAGCGGTATACGATTCCCAATAGGCCTTGCCTCTTGGATTTTCCCCCGGTATATCATAAGAAGTGGCTGTTGTCCGGTAATCTTTTTTTCCAATAGGGCCTTGTATCGTAAAGTAGGCAGTACGTGGTGCTCCGTTTAAACCCACCCACTGATCTCTCGCACTAAGTTTAATATCTGTATAGTTTTCAATTCCGCTGATAGCAGGATTCAGAATATAATTATTGAGAATATATTGAGTATAGTGTGGATGCTGCTGTGCAAATGCAATCACAGTCATCAATGCACTTATTATCGCTAAAAAGATTTTTTTCATGATCAACGTATTACATCTACATAACCTGACATTTTTTGTTTTCCATTTTTTGGATCAATGATATAATAATAAGTTCCCACGGGCACCTGGTTACCATTTACAGTTCCATCCCATGGCTTGTCATAGCCAACGGTGTGATAGATCAATTGACCGTATCGATTGTAAATGTCAACCGTGCAACCCGGGTAACTCGCTAAATACGGAATATCCCATTTATCATGGATCCCATCTCCATTGGGACTGAAAATGTTTGGAACGTGCGGTGACCTCAGGATCTTTATAAGCACGTTATCTGAGCCGCTGCACCCTTTATCCGATGTTACACTAAGTGTGTAAGCAATGTCATCCCCGGGAGTTGATTTCGGCGATAATACCTCAGCACTGTTCAGCCATGTAGAAGGCGACCATAAATAGGTTACGGGATAATTGACGTTTACAACTGGTGTTAGAGACACCTCTCCTCCTTCGAGGACAGTTTTATCGGGACCTGCATCGACGACAGGAACAGGATACACTTCGATGGTTTGTTCGGCAAAATTTGAACATCCGTTATTTGCCGTATAATTATATCGTATGGTTTTTATTCCATCACCTGCCCCAGCCGGATCGAACATCCCTGATGTGGAAACACCCGGACCCGTAAAAATGCCTGTTCCCGGCAATCCATTTGTTACGGATACTCCTGTAATTTGAAATGCGGGCGCATCAGCACATAGTCCGTTTAAAGCATTAAATTGAATGGAAGGCGTCGGGAGCAGTGTAATAATCTTATCGATAGACTGACCGCATGTTTGTCCGGAGTAAGCGATATATCGTATTGCAACGTTCTTAGTCGCGGAAGAATTGAATTCGGGGTAAGTATAAGTATAAACTTTCCCCGGGGAGGGCTCGTTGTCTATCGTTTTTGCCGAAGGATCATTTACGTAATCCCAATAGATCTCAAGCTTTATGACGTTGCCGGGATTTACCACCGAATTGTCTTCAAGGTGAATTTCTGTTCCACTGCAAACTGATGCACCCTCATGAATCGAACATGATGGAACAGGAACCGATCCATTCACAAAAAAAGTTTTTGTAACGGATGCTGTACAGCCGATGCTCGAAGTAACCGTTTCCGTGACGCTGTATGATCCTGTGTTTGTGTACTTGTGCTGCGGATCTTTTAAGTTGGACGTATTGGAACCATTACCATTTGCATCACCAAAATCCCAATTGTAGACAAATAAGTTTTCTGTGCCGTCGGCAATTGAGCTGCTGTCGGTAAATGGAGAAAAGGGATCATCGAGACAACTTTCAGGCAGAATAAAGTTAACAACGGGAAATGCTCCAACGGTAATTTGTTGGGAGGATAAAAAGCTCTTGCAGCCCGAAGCTGTTTCTACTAATAAACTTGCCGTATTAGTTCCCGCTGATGCGTACGCGTGAGATTGTTGTCCACCATTTGTGGAGATCACTAACGGCGAGCCGTCTCCAAAATTCCACGTCCATTTGGTAATGGCAGGCCCGGAAGAAGCAGAAGACTGATCTGTAAAACTCACGATTTTATTTTCACACGCCGGCGTTGAAACTTCAAAACCCGCAACGGGAGGAAGACTTACGGTAACAGTTTGCTGCACAGTATCAGAAAAACATCCAATGTCTGTGATCACTGAATATTTAACTGCGTAAGAGTTTGCTGCCCGGTAAAGATGAACAGTGTTTTGTGTAGGCACCCTAGTTCCATCGCCAAGATCCCACGAATAACTGGTGATGTTCCTGCCACCGGGGTTTGCTGTTCCTGTAAAGTGTACTGAATCTGTCAGGCAACCGTTGGTGCTAAAAGAGAAATTAACTACAGGCGGGTCAAATACCTGGAGATCGTAATCAATCACCTGGTCCCCACTACATCCGTCTGACGAAGGATTTTCTGCGACAACCTGCACTGGAAAAGTGCCGGCGGCGGTGATAATATAAGGCGATGGCAGATTGTACTTGTATACCTGCCGGCCATTGATCATCCACGTAGAATCATAGACAGGGCTGATGATTGTTGTATCCGGTATGCCCATCGCATTTAATTCTGAACCAAAAATCCATCGTATTTCCGTAGGCTGATAAGGAAAGGTTATTAAAAAGAACAAGGGAGAATTTTTACAGCCTGCGGGAAAATTTACAGTAGCATATTGATTTTTTACAGACATGAATTGATACTGATCTTTCACATTCGCCCCGGCAGAGTACCCATAGGATTCTGCATTTGCAAATCCATAGGCAAGCGCATTGAACCCTGAGTCTGAACTGAGCGTGTGATAACCTTCCGCTACATCGAGATATATGTATGAATAACTGGCATCTAATGGATGGACAGTCCAGGTATTATTTACCGGCGCTCCATCTAATCTAAAAGAAGATATCGCTGTACCTGCATTTGGAATTATTATCTGCAGGTGATGCTCGTAAGGAGGTGTTGGGTTAGCCAGCGGGGGATTAACAAGCGTCACTTTGCTGATGTTCTGCTCGACGGGGTTCAGAACGATCATGTCCGGGTCATATAGCATTCCCATATTGTTATTGCACCCCTGCGTTGTGAAATATTGTGTAACTGAAATGGGAATATCTGACTCGATTAGATTTGGAGTATTGTCAAAAAATTGATACCAGGTTCCATTGTTAAAAGAAGATGAGGGAACGAGTACACCGTTTACATAAACATTGGCAGCCGGATCACTTTTTAGAATTCGGTAATAGTTATAGGGATTATTAGCGCTTGGTGCCGTCAAATATTTTTTTCCCCATGATCCCGTGGGATATAATTGTTGGTACAGATTATCTGAACTGGTGGCGTTACAACTTTTTGGAATTCTGACCTTGCCACTCCCCGAAAAAACCGCGATCTTTTTACACCCGCCTGTTCCCGATGAAATGGATCGAACATGTGTGCCTGTAAGGTCAAGGCCGGTGGTTGCATTGGCACCATCTAGTGCGCCAAGCAGCTGGTAAATTTGACCTCTATTGAGATTTACTGTATAGACTGTATTTGCCAGCCATCCATTTTTTGTATTAGCAGAAGGAATGATCTCTACCGTTGTGTTATCCTCTACAGCAACAATAGTGATGTATGAGTTTGAATTAGGCTCATTTGAAACCTGGGTAAAATTCATGGAATAATATTCCTTTCCAAGCACGGCTGTTGGCAAGCATAACGTAGCGCCGCTCGCCTGCGCCCGGGTGATGTACGAATAAACCACGATTGGGTTGGCAGCCGTAACCCGGATTGCCTTATTTGTAAAAGCTCCCTCGTTATCGATAAAATAAGTTGATGGAATAATAGCGCTTACGACCTGGCCCGGAGCGATAGATCCCGATTGCAAATTTGTTCTTCCATAGATCTCCACATTGTAAGTAGTCGCTACATCGGAAGTAAGATAGAGTGTCATAGTGGGTGTACCACCGGGGTTGACCATCCCTACATGATAGCAGTAGGCTAGCCAGAATTCCTTTCCCTTATTTGAAAAATCCTGCCCAGATGTACACACACAAGTGAGTACAGCAGTCACCAACAGGGCAAGGCGAAGGCGAATGGCAGTCGTCATTAAGGTCCTAAGAAAATGATAAAGTCCCCAAGATAATAAAAAGGTTTGGGGCATTATAGTCGACGCCTACCGCAAAAGTCCTACCGCTGCCTTAATCCCTATATTCAAAAAAATCAACATGAACGTCCCTATATAAAATAAAAATTCTACAAATTATTTTAATGCTATGGTTATTAGTGTATAGCACTGTGTATTTCAAAAAACGATTTGACGTCCAGAACAATGCGTATATAGCACGATTCACTTGCGATTTTATCTAATATTTAATTCATGACGTAGGTTGTACTAATTTGATTATTATATTTATATATTTCGGTACTTAAGCTCCAATTATTTGCACATAGTTATTCCTAGTGAAAATGTAAGTTTGCTAATATGGTTAGTCGGTCAAAAAGCTCGTTCTTTAACGCTTTTTTTGGGCGTTTTGCCGCCCTACCCGTCTTGCGAAACATTAAAGATTACAGTTCCTGAGACGGATCCTGGCCGTGGCGTTTTCGAATTGAAGAAACAAATTCAAGGAGAGGTCGATTGAATCCAGGCGCCGCCCTCGTATTTAATCATTAGTCCTCCATCAAATGAATTTGGAAAACCAAATCAACTAGGTGCTACCCTTTCTGCCGATAGTAACGAGATTGATACGAATTTGAATTGGTCGACGAGGAACTAATGGAGGCCGCATTTAGAAGTGAAGATTATCGGCGATCAATACATTTGTTAATCGCTCCCGGTTACGAAAACGATCTAAAATTTTCTTTTGTTTTCTTGAAGAGTAGCCCCGATTTTGTGAAAATGTTCCCGACCTGGGTGTAAACTAAATCAGCGTATGAGCCTCATAAATGGTGGGATCGGTTGTCCCAATTGCGGAGCCCACTAGTCTGTTAGTCTAAGATGATTGGTCTAACCATTTCGCATCCGCATGCCAATGTTCAACCACGCAATCGTCAATCCGAAGCAACCTCTCCTTTAAGATCCCCCTGGACTGTTCAGGTTGAATTCACCAGAAGGGGCAAGAAATTTGCTCTCGAAGGGGGATCATCAAGTTATCAATCTAAAAAAGGAGAACATGCCAGTCTACGTGGTCAATGCATACGACATTGACGATCCTGAAACGTTCAAAGAATACCCACCGCGGGTGGGTCGACTACTCATAAAATATGGTGCGAAAGTATTGGCAATGGAGACGAATCCAAAAGCATTGGAAGGAATTCCCAAAACTATGAATGCGATAGTCGAATTTCCCTCTGAGGAGTCTGTAGATAATTTCTATAATGACCCCGAGTACCAGTCCTTCATTCATTTGCGGCACAACTCTACTTCCAATTGCACTATGCTTGTGCTTAAACAATTTGAAGGCAAATAACCAGTTGCCTGTGACCTGTAAAGACAACTCCGTCTCTTATTATTTGACAATATTAAACTCGTCCCCTGCTGTATAGATGCTAAACTGCAGATCCTTTAGTTTAATGAGACCTTTTGATGTGATTTGAACGTGCTCGGGATGTTTTAAGACGATCACCTGGCTTTCGCCTGCTACCATTACTTTGTTTCCGTGTACAACAATGGCTGTGGCTTCATCAATCCCAATGCACGGCAGCTCCGGGTATTTTGCGATGGCTGAAAGCAAACGATTATAGCGGCTGCGCACAATAAAATGTTGATCAATAATAGCTGAACTCAAAAGACCAAGTCCCTCTTTTATCTCAATATTGTTATTGTGAACAACCGGGAATGTGGCAGAATAACTAGTATCAGTTAACTGATTGCCTGTTACCATATACTTACTCATCACAGCCGCCCCTGCACTGGTGCCCGCGATCGTTGCCCCGTTCTTATATGCGTTATGTATGGCCCGGTATATAGGTGTATTGAGAACAATATTCATAAAGCGCATTTGATCCCCGCCGGTAATAAAAATGAGGCGAGCATGCTCCAGCGAATCCAGCCAGTTCTTGTAATTACTGGTTTGTTTTGTGAAATTGAAACATACAATGACATTTTTACAAACAGGATCATAATCTTCCTTGAAATAATAGAACGAAGTATCCGGATACTCGCTCGACATGGGTAATACGACCGCGTAGTCACGCGGTTTCATATTGGCAGTAGTTATCAATGTTTGCATAAGTCCTTTTGACCTGTCCCCTCCTCCGATAATGAAAAGCTTTCCCTTGACTGCAGGAACTCCGTTTTGCGCCGTATTTGATAAATGGAAAAGTAATAAGCAGCCAGCGGTTGATATGATGAGTTTCTTCATGGAATGAATGTAAGGAATTTTTATCCGGTTAAATTTGGCCAACATGACGCTCAAACCAGGTGATTTAATGCGTGAATTGTTCCTTTATCTTTACCACCATAAATAGTTTACTATGCAGCGCGTGCTAATGTTTATTTTGCCCGTCGTTTTTCAACTCATCATCTCGTGCAATTCCTCCTCTGAAAATACAAACACAGAAACCCCCAGATCATCTGCCGGGAAAGCAAATCTTGTGGATGGTCATCCGGACTGGATCATGCAGGGAAATATCTATGAGGTAAACGTTCGTCAATACACCACTGAAGGAACCTTTAAAGCATTCGAAAAACATTTAGATCGTTTGAAACAAATGGGCGTGCAAACGTTATGGTTTATGCCGATCAATCCTATCAGTAAAGTTGATCGCAAAGGCGCAATGGGGAGCTATTACGCCGTTGCCGACTACACCAAAATAAATCCCGAATTCGGAACCTTGGATGATTGGAAAGAACTGGTAAAACATGCACACGACGTGGGCTTCAAAGTAATCATCGATTGGGTGCCCAATCACAGTGGTGCTGATAACCGCTGGATCACTGAGCATCCCGATTTTTATGTAAAGGACAGCACTGGGAAACCGGCGGTGCCCTATGACTGGACAGATACGCGTAAACTTGATTATAAAAATCCGGTTTTACAGGACAGTATGATCAATGCCATGAAGTACTGGATCACTGTTTCCGACATTGATGGTTTTCGCTGTGATGTGGCGGGCGATGTGCCCGATGATTTTTGGAAGAGATGCATTGCTGAGTTGAAAAAAACCAAGGAAGATATTTTCATGCTGGCAGAAGCGGATAAGCCTTCCTTGCATGTGGATGGTTTTGATGCGACCTATGCATGGGCAATGTTTTCGATGATGAAAAAAGTAGCAAAGGGTGAAAGAGCAGCCAGCGCACTTGATAGCATACGTAATTCTGTTGACACAGCTTTTCCGGCTAATGAATTGAAATTGTTTTTTACCAGTAATCATGATGAGAACAGTTGGAACAAGGCCGACTATGGTACCATGCCCGGTGCTATTCACGCGCCTTTTGCTGTCTTCACGCAGACCATGCCGCATGATGTACCGCTCATTTATAGCGGCCAGGAAGAACCTGTATTGGACAGCATCAGCTTTTTTTATAAAGATCCCATCGAGTTCAAAAATTTTAGCAGGGCAAAATTTTATAAAACGCTGCTTGAGTTAAGAAAGAATCCTGCATTGGCGGCGAATGCCAGTTTTAAAAAGGTAAGCGCGGGTAACGATAAAGCCCTCTACGCTTATACAAGGGAAGGTGGCGGAAAAAAGATATTGGTAATACTGAATCTGTCAAAAAAGGAGCAAGCGGTTAAGATCACGGACGCAGATTTGTCAGGCAATCCCTATAATCTTTTTATGGGCACAAACGAGCAACTTACAAATAAAGAATGGAAGATTGAACCCTGGGGATATGTAGTGTATGTATACTGATGCGAAAGCTCATTTCATTTAGAGCACTTTAGGCCTTTGCGAGAAATTAACCAACGCAGAAAGCAATCTGCAGGCAGATTACCGACGTTGATAAAAATATTTTTCGAACGATGGTATATTCATAAAGCAATTCTTCTCCCTTACATCGCAACCTTAACTTTTTCGTCTTTAAAAAAACCTGGCGATTGATGAGCATAATTTACCGTGGACGGCAATTTGATCCTAAGTTTTTTGCGATAGAAAACGTAAGAGGAGATTGCCAAAGCGATTGGTAATGCCATAAATAACCAGTTTGCTGCAGGTGCTCCGATCGATGCTATTGAATAAGTGGCGCCGAACAGGTCGAAGAATAATCCTGCATAAGCCCATTCTTTAATTTTTGAGAACCCCGGAACCAGGATTGCGATCACTCCGAGTACTTTGGCCACACCAATAAAGGGAACGAAATACAAAGGATAACCCAAGCCTTCGTGCATGCCTTTTACCGCAACAGGCGATGACAATACATCAGGGATTGCTGAACTAAGCATCATGAATGCAAACAAAACCGTAAAGATCCAATAGAGAATTTTTGTCCTTTTCATTTTTCTAATTTTAATGAGAAATGTTTTTAGTTTTTGTCGCTACAAACATAATATGCAAAAACACGTTCGGCGGGGTGTTATTGCGGCCAAAAAGGGGGCGATTACGACTTTGTACGTGAGACGTGAGACGTCAGACGTGAGATAGAATCTCGATTCACGACTCACGATTCACGACTCACGATTCTCCGACGCTTCACGTTCAATTTTTACCTAAATTCATCGAAATAATAATTCCTAAAAACAATTACCATGCGAAAGCTATATTGTCATTCAACCATCTTATTGATCTTCTTATTCTCTATAAATACAATCAAAGCCTCACCCGATTCATCTTCCGTTGAGGGGCGTTGGGATATTACAATTTATGATGACGGCAAAACGATGCCTTCCTGGCTGGAAGTCGTTCATTCGGGTTTACATACTTTGGTTGGGCAATTTGTCGGAACGGGTGGAAGCGCACGACCCATTTCAAAAGTAAACTTCGAAAATGGCAAAGTAAGTTTTTCCATCCCTCCGCAATGGGAAACAGGAAATGATCTGTCCTTCGAAGCGACGTTTCAGGGTGATAGCCTGGCAGGTACTATCACTTTTCCCAATGGAAAAACGTATACATGCAGCGGAGTTCGCGCTCCTTCACTAAAACGTTCATCGATGCCTTCATGGGGAAAGTCTGTAAAGCTTTTAAATGGAAAGGATCTAACGGGCTGGCATCCTTCCGGGGAAAAAAATCAATGGGTAGTTGAGAATGGAATTCTTAAGAGCGCTTCACCGGGATCAAATTTGATTACCGATGCAAGCTTCACTGATTTTAAATTGCATGTTGAATTTCGCTATTCCAAACGTGGTAATAGCGGTATTTATTTGCGTGGCAGGTACGAGGTGCAGATTCTGGAGGAGAACTCGATCTCGCCGCCAAAAGGTACCCTGGGCGCCGTGTATGGATTCATAGCGCCCAGCGAGTTGGTCGCAAAAAACGTGGGTGAC
>DASYSW010000016.1:0-2589 GCA_036002905.1 Chitinophagaceae bacterium | reverse complement strand
TCGGAATTGTTACAGGCCATCAATAAAAATAGAAAAGAAGAAATGAGTGCAACGGTTTTCATGATTGCAAAGTAATATAATTTTTACCACGGAGGCACAGAGTGCATAGAGACCCACAGAGTCGACTCCGTGCAACTCCATGATCTAAGTGCATCCATGTCATTATCCGATTTTGTCCCGCCTTCTTTGTCGGAATTGTTACAGGCCATCAATAAAAATAGAAAAGAAGAAATGAGTGCAACGGTTTTCATGATTGCAAAGTAATGTGATTTTTACCACGGAGGTACAGAGTGCATAGAGCCCCACAGAGTCGACTCCGTGCAACTCCATGATCTAAGTGCATCCGTGGTTTATTCTGGTTTGTGGTTTCCCTCCGCATAATTTTTCAAATAACTAAAATAATCAGTCAGCCTGCCATTTTTTACGATGGTCGCTTTGTCAAGAATAGGAGATCCGCCCGTTAAAAGATCGGGCAGTACATATTTTATCAACTGCTCCCCAAAATATCTTGAGGCATCACGCGGCAATTCATTGGGCAAATTTCCCACCGCCATGATATCAATAGAACCTGGCAAGTAGGGAGCCGTTTTCTTTAACGTATTCCGGTCAACACCATATACAGCATCATCCATGGATTGATCGCCAAGATTGATCGGCACCGATCCCTCCGCATCATCTGAAATATCGGCAATGGTTTGTATTTTGAAATCCTCGTTTTGCACATCTGCTTTTTCAAATAACCTCGGGATATTTTTTTCCCAGTAAACGCCATTCATTAAAATGTCTGCAACCGATGCGTAAGGCAGGAATTTACATTGATAATTTTCGGGATGATTATGGAAATCTTCTCTTGAATATGATCTATCTGTCTTTCGTTCATACAGATCAGCGCCTTTTATCTGTGTGTAGACGGGGTATGAAAATTTCTTTTCTAAAAATTCATCGGGTTCAACCTCGACGACACCCATCAGGTTCATGATCTCTACCACCCCATGAGCTACACGACCGGAACCTGTTACAACTATTTTTATATTAGGTAATCGTAAGCCGAAATAAGTGTGGATCAGTTCACGAAAACTTCTTTGCTTGTAGACTCTGTCGAGTTTAAACGTAGCGGTACGATTTCCATATTCCATCATTCCATTGTGTGCCCCAACAACGCCAGCAAAAAAGCCAAAGCCGATGATACGCTGACCATCTTCATGTTCCAGGCATTCGTAATCAATAAGGGTAATTTGCTTGTCAAGAATCGCCCGCAACAGCTTTTGATTTCTTGGTTGTTCCTTTTTGGTATGAGAGAAAAACAGGTAAGTCTTTTCAGCCACCAATTGCTCAATGGGAACTTCTTTGATGCCCAAGAAAATATCGCAATCATTTACATTATTCTTAACTTCTGCGCCAGCGATTGAGAACTCCCTGTCACTAAAGCAACGTGTTGACGAACTCTGCACAATTATTTGAACGTCCTGAAAATCTTTTTGGATCCATTTACATTGAGCCGGGGTAAGAGCTACGCGATTATCAGCCGGTAATTTTCCTTCTTTAATAAGCCCAATCTTTATCATAAGCGTATCTTTGCAAATGAACAAATGTAATTTGATAAGTCTGAATTATGAATTGGCTTAATAAATTGTTGACTATTCTGAGAAATGTGTTTCTCCCCAAGAAGGATTGTTGTAAGTAGGAAGCCCCCAGCCCCTAAAGGAGAGCAGAGAGTTTTATCATCAAGACGATTTGGTGGTAATGTTTCCAGGATTCTTTGGAAGCGTTAAAAAATCCTTTCTCATCAACTACAATTGCCGCTAATGTCTTAATATTGCACCCCCAAAGGTGAGTTATAAGTGGTCAATGGTGAGTGGGAATGACCACGGGACTATCGAAAGCCCAGATGGCGGAATTGGTAGACGCGCTGGACTCAAAATCCAGTGGTAGCAATACTGTGCAGGTTCGATTCCTGTTCTGGGCACAAAGAGGAAAGAAGAGAAAGAAAAGAGGCCGCAGGGCGTCGATCCGGTCTTTCTCTTTCCTTCCACCTCGCATATTTTATTCCGGTTTGTATTCTTTTTTAGTTCATCTACTAGTTCCACTACTTTTATCTTAAACCAACCTAAGAAAACGTTACTAACCTTCATCCGTTCATTTGCGTTATCTATTTCCAGGTATAATACGCACCCGAGATGCAATTCGATCTAATTTTTTAAGGGAACACGGCTTTTAGGGATAATGCCCGAATCAGGAATCGCACCAACGATAGAACAAGGTGACGATCATCGAATCTGCCTTTGAGTCAATACCCATGATACCTATCATGTTTCGAAGTGACCATCATTCTTTCTTTTGATAGGCGTCTGGCGGAACTTTGAATCGGAAAAAACACTTCCAATTTGAAACAGATGTTGTAATATCAACAGATCTATTTCCCACGGTTCTCAAAGAGATCTTCGAAGCCCGGAACAATTGGCCCGATAAGATTTATTTGGACAGAAACAAACTATCAAACATCAAAATCAATTTCATGTCGATCAATAAAGAATGGCACCTGGCTCACCCAATGCCTCCTCATGCAACCATTGAACAGAGGATACATTG
>DASYSW010000015.1:0-4794 GCA_036002905.1 Chitinophagaceae bacterium | reverse complement strand
GGGATTGCTTCTTGTGGGTTGTAGCCAGCCATGGCCGCCCAGATTAATCCCCAATGGTCAGCCTCAAGCTCATGCTTTCGCGAGAAGGGAAGTAACACCCCAAGCTGGGCACCGGCGCCGAAGGCTCCAAGAAAAAGGTTTGTTGTCTCCGCGGGCTTATTAGCCAAAGCAACCTGCAGACCGGCGCTGACCGCTTCTGCCCCCATTTGCTGGCTCATCCTTTCATTGCCATGCTGGAAGATTGCATGAGATACTTCATGCCCCATTACAACTGCAAGTGCTGCCTCATTTTGGGTATAGGGAAGCAGGCCTGTGTAAACTACAATTTTACCCCCAGGCATACACCACGCATTGGCCTCCTTACTGTCGACCAAATGATATTCCCATTGGTAACCTTCCAGTTCTTTGGATAGACCCTTGCTGGAATAGTATGATTCAACTGCGTTTTTGATTCTCTGTCCGACGCGGGTAACCATTTCTGCGTCGCGGCTGCCGTTTGCTGACACGACCTTATTTGTTGACAGGAAATCCTTGTACTGGCTTGTAGCCATTGACTGTAACTCAGATTCCGGTAGCAATTTGAACTGGCTACGGCCGGTAACTGCATTTTTCGTGCAACCGGCAATGGTAGCTCCGATCAAAAGGCTAAAAATTATCTTTTTAATCATCGTATAGTATTTACCTTAAAAATTCAATGATTATACCAAAATATTAAACTGACGCTGAAACTTAGTGCTGGGAAGAGGCGCGGCGACGATTACGACGGCGATCCCGGTATTTGAAGATGGGTACCTTGTTTTCGCTTCCTTTCAGCAAGCGGCTGATGTTTTTCTGATGAGTCAGCAGCACCAGTAGACCCACCGCAATAGCGAAAATTCTATAGAGATGCTCAGGTTCATTAAAGATCACTAAAATAAAAACGGGGAAGGCAACACTTGCGAGGATTGAGCTTAATGAAACAAACCTTGTAAGGTAGAGTACCAAAAGGAAGACACCCACGCAACAAACTGCCACAATGGGCTGAATGCCGAGAACCATTCCAAAAAGAGTGGCGATTCCCTTACCTCCCCTGAACTGTGCCCAGATGGGAAAAATGTGGCCGATAACGGCTGCCAGGCCAAGGCCGATTTGAAGATTGATAAAACGGGTTTCGCTATCGACATAACCAGGAAGCAAGAGAGCTAATTTAACGGCCGCAATTCCTTTTAACATGTCAATGATCATGACCAAAGTACCCCAGGTCGGGCCCAACACGCGATATGTATTTGTGGCGCCGGCATTACCGCTGCCATAATCACGAATATCAAAATCAAAAAAATATTTGCTGACCCAAACGGAGGTTGGAATGCTTCCGATAAGATATGCAAGAACGATAAGTAGAAGTTCGTTCATAGAACTTTGGTTAAAGTTGGAAATACAAAAATAGCAATATTTCAGCTTTTTTACTAGCCTCAATTTAACGCTGAAAACCCGTTGATTTATATGTCAATTGCAGACATATCCAATTTTTATCTTCAATTTTCTTGTCCAAAATCAAATTGCTCCCTGTCGCTTTTTCCAAAATTTCTTCTTCATCGTCTGCCAAAAGACCACTTAAAAGAACCACTCCACCATTAACCGTTTGTTTCGTAAAAGCAGTTAGATTGTCAAGTATAACCCCTTTTATGATATTGGCAAGAATAATGTCAAACTTAATATCCACATTTGCTGTTGACGCCTCCAATAATTGGATTTTAGAACAACTGTTTGAGTCAAAATTCTCACTCGAATTTTTAATGCTTTGATCATCATTGTCGATCGCTATAACCCTCGCGGCGCCAAGTTTTTCAGAAAGAATTGCAAGTATCCCGGTTCCGGTTCCAAAATCCAGGACAGTCTTGCCAGCAAAATTTAATTCGCTCATCATCTTCATCATCATCGAAGTGGTAGCATGGTGTCCTGTGCCAAAACTCATTTTTGGCGTAATGATCAATTCGTGTTTCACATCCCTGATCGGTGGATGGAAAGCCGCACGGATGGCAACCCATGACGCATCATCACCCGATCGATTTATAATCACGGGCTGAAAATTTGATTCCCAGTGTGAATTCCAGTTTTTGTCCTCGAGCTTTGAAACGGAAAAAGAAAGCCCTCGAGCTTCGCAAAAAGCCTTCAATTCTTTTTCATCATAAATACCAAACTGAATAAAAGCTTTCAAAAGATTATCCTCTTCCTCAAATCCTTCGTAGTTCATTTCTGTGAGTAGCGCAATGACAATATCTTTCTGCTCGGTATTTAAATGTCCAAATTCTATTTTTATATAATCGGCCATAATTAAAAACCCCGACTTGTCGGGGTTGATTTATTTAAGATCCGGCAGGTTTGTCCTGCGGCCTGTCTTGTCGTTCGGGTTTTGGCAAAAGAACCTTTCTAGATAATTTAAATTTGCCTGATTTTGGATCGGTGCCGATCAACTTAACTTTTACCTTATCTCCTTCTTTCAGTATTCCATCCAAGGTTTCAAGTCTTTTCCAGCTCACTTCTGAAATATGTACCAATCCCTGCTTTCCCGGAAGAAATTCAACAAATGCACCAAACGGCATAATTGATTTCACTGTTGCCTCGTATACATCACCAACAACAGGTACCGCAACAATTCCTTTGATCCATTGTTCTGCTCTTGCCACTCCGTCTTTGTTGGTTCCAAACACACTCACCTCGCCCATATTATTCTTCTCCTCGATGTTAATCGTCGTTCCCGTTTCTCTCTGCATTTCCTGGATCACTTTACCACCGGGACCAATCACCGCTCCAATAAATTCCCTGTCGATAAACATCTTTATCATTCGGGGAGCATGAGGTTTCACTTCGCTTCTTGGTTCAGCCGTACAGTTATACATGGCATCAAGAATATGCAAACGTCCCCTCCGAGCCTGTTCAAGAGCCTGTCTCATTACTTCCATTGGCAACCCATCGACCTTTATGTCCATTTGCACGCCGCAAATCCCATCCCTCGTTCCTGTTACTTTGAAATCCATATCACCTAAATGATCTTCATCACCCAAAATATCAGTAAGCACTGCAAACTTTCCTTCTTTCGTGATCAATCCCATTGCAACTCCTGATACGTGCTTTGGAACCGGAACACCTGCATCCATTAATGCAAGTGAACCTGCGCAAACAGTTGCCATTGATGATGAACCATTGGATTCAAGAATATCACTTACCACTCTCACCGTGTATGCGAAATCCCCACCCGTTGGCATCATTTGCCTTAACGAGCGCATAGCAAGATTGCCATGTCCCACTTCTCTCCTGCCCGGTCCCCTCATTGGCTTCACTTCGCCGGTTGAAAATGGGGGAAAATTATAGTGCAAAATGAATTTTGAATATTCAGAAGTTGCTGCGCTTTCAATCAACAATTCGTCAAGTGGAGTTCCCAATGTGACTGTAGTAAGTGATTGTGTCTCCCCTCTTGTAAATAAAGCTGAACCATGTGGTGAAGGCAATACATCCACTTCCATATCTAATGAACGAACATCTTCCAGACCTCTTCCATCCAGCCGAACCCTGTCATTAAGGATCATATCGCGAACGACATAATACTGCAGGTCGTGATAATAATTCTTTGCGAGTTTCTCGATCGATTTTTCCAACTCCGCACCTTCCACAACATTGTAATCTTTTTTTAACTGCTCAAACAAAGCATCCTTGATCTCATCAAATTTATCACTGCGGTCATGCTTGCTCAATGCAGCCTTAGAAACTTCATACACTTTCTCTTTCGCAAAAGAATTTACCTTTTCTCTTAGTTCTTCATTCTGCAGTGGCTTCGTAAAGTCACGTTTTGCCTTTGAACCCGCCAGCTCCCACAGTTCTTTTTGCGCCTTAATTTGAATTCGAATAGCATCATGTGCAACCTCTAAGGCTTTTATAAGATCATCCTCGCTGCATTCGTTTGCCTCACCTTCCACCATCATAATGTTCTTTTCAGTAGCAGCAATGATAAATTCAAGTTCAGCTTTTGCTAACTCACTCCTGTTTGGATTTATTTTGAATTGCCCGTCAATCCTGGCCACTTTTACTTCTGAAATAATTTCCTGGATGGGAATATCTGAAACCGCAAGCGCTGCGGAAGCAGCGAGACAGGCCAATGAATCGGGCATGACTTCATTGTCGCTCGAGATAAGCGTTACCAGAACCTGGACATCACATAAATAATCTTCGGGGAATAAAGGACGAAGCGCCCTGTCGATCAAACGACTGATCAATACCTCGTAATCGCTCAGTCTTCCTTCTCTTTTGAAAAAGGATCCGGGGATACGCCCGGCAGACGCAAATTTTTCCTGGTAGTCGACACTCAATGGGAAAAAGTCCTGTCCTTCCTTTGGCTCTCTGTTCGCAACCACTGTCGCTAATAAAATACAATTGCCGATGGTAACAGTAACTGCACCATCAGCCTGGCGTGCAAGGCGGCCTGTTTCGATAGTCACCTGCCTGCCATCGCCTATGTCGAAAGTTTTACGAATCGGTTGTGTAAGCATAGAAATTTTGAATTTGTGTTTGTTTTTTGTTACCCCCGATTTGGTTCCCTGGCTAAGCGTCGTTCCGCCTAAGACGGACTCTCCGGGTTTCTGTTCAATATTGAGCAAGTTTAGAGTAGTGAATCAGGAATGATACAACTTATCCCGTATCCTAAAGAAGTGAGAAGAATCTTAAAATTTGATTACTAGAAAAGCGACCGAATTTTCCAAAGATTTCTTACAAGCACCCTTTAGAGGAAGGGTGTCTTATTTTCTGATTCCAAGTTTCTCG
>DASYSW010000014.1:0-5797 GCA_036002905.1 Chitinophagaceae bacterium | reverse complement strand
TAAGTGGTCGCTTTCGGATCATTCATGTACTTCTCCGAGACTTGTATAAAGGAGGGACCGATGGATTTTTCTGCTTCTTTATGACAGCTTTTGCAATCCATCGTTTGGGTTAAGACCCGGCCCGTAATATTTGCCTGTCCCTGCTGGTGACCTACATTACCTGCCTGGTCAAAATCAGCAACATAGTCAACCGAGACATAAAGATTGGCAGGATCAAATTTTGCCGTATCATTTTTATCGGTCACTGATACATCATATTTTACCGGCGTGCCAGGCAAATAAAATGATCTGTTGCTTCCGCTAAGGGCAATGTTCACAACCGGCGCTTCATTGCCTGCATACACATTCACGAAACTACTTTTTGCAGCAGCGCCCTTGTCATCTTTTGCTTCAACGGAAATATTATAGTCACCCGGTGTGTCATACGTATAGGATACTTCAGGTGTTGTTGTTTCCTGCGTCTTTCCATTTCCAAAATTCCAGGTGTAACTGACCTTATCTTTTTCAAGATCTTTTGCATCGACAGTTGCTTTCACCGTAAAAGGAAGTACACCCGAAGCTTTATCAACATGAATGCCGGAGATCATCGGGGGACGATTTCCACCATTGTAATCTATGCGTGCCAGGCCGGCATCAGGGTTTTTTGTGAACCAACCGGTGCCATACTCGAGCAGGTATAATTTTCCGTCTGGTCCCACTTCCATATCGATCAAAGAATTTACTTTGATATTGCTGAAGAAAGGCTCCATTTTATCAAAATCACCATTGGGTTGAAGCGTAACAACTTTTATCCATCCGCGTATCCATTCGTAGATAAATAATTTGCCATTATAGTAATCAGGTAATCGCGTTTCTTTTGGAAACATATCTGTGTAATACACCGGTCCTGCCATTGCATTTCTGCCGCCTGTTCCTACTTGCGGGAAATCGGGAGACGAAGCGTATGGATACCAGATAAACGCAGGTTGTGCCGGAGGCAACTCTCTCAAACCCGTATTGTTTCTTGAATCATTGATCGGCTTGTTTGGATCGAAGGCAGGGCCGGTTTTGCCCGTTGCATAATCATACTCATGATAAGGATAGTTGTTTCCAACAAATAACGGCCATCCAAAGAAACCGGCCTTGCGTGCCTGGTTCACTTCATCATAACCCCGCGGGCCACGCGTTGCCAAACTATCGTCTTGCGCATCAGGGCCCACTTCTCCCCAATAGAGATAACTATTTTTTTGATCAACGGAAATGCGATAAGGATTCCGATCACCCATCACATAGATCTCGGGTCGGGTTTTTGCCTCGCCTTTCGGGAAAAGATTTCCTTCGGGTATGCTATAACTTCCATCTTCATTCACTTTTATGCGCATGATCTTTCCTCGCAGATCATTTGTATTACCCGACGATCTTCTTGCGTCGTATTGTTCATGACCGGGCAGATCATTGAGCGGGGCAAAACCACTGTTCACGTACTTCGCTCCTTTCTCATCAAACGGAGTTGAATTGTCACCCGCAGAAAAATATAATAACTTATCAGGACCGAAAGCAATAGAACCACCGGTATGACAACATATTTCTCTTTGTGATTTTACTTCGAGTACTACTTTCTCTGTTGCTTTATCAACCGTGTCGTTTTTGAAAGTAAACCGTGATAAACGATTAACAGCACTGTCAGCGGGGCTATAATAAATGTAGATGTAATTGTTCTTTGCAAAATCGGGATCCTTTGCTAATCCCAGCATTCCTTCTTCGGCATTTACGTCGGGTGTGTGAAGCGTTTTATAATAGACATTGAAAAAACCTACCTGTTTTACTTGTTTTGTTGAGTTTTTGTACAACATGATCTCGCCGCGTCTTTGTATGATAAGCACATCAAGATTCGGAAGGATCGTCATTTCAGTCGGTTCATAAAATACACCCTGTACCAATTGTGTTTTTGTAAACCGGTTATCATCGGGTGGTATTTGTGTTTTTGCCTTTGAATAATCCAGTTCTTTATTATCCCCAATTGCATATTCAATCCCACCCAGGATATGTTTTAAATAAAGCTCATCGGAAAATGATTCTTTTGTATGACCCATATTTGTATAAAAAGCGCGGCCGCCATCATAATCATGATACCATGCCATTGGGTGATCGTCACCATTCACACCACCATGGTAAGTTTTTTCATCAACTTTTATCAGCACATGAACGTCTTTGTTCAGTTTTTTGAAACTGTAAAACTCGTCTGTCTTTTTCCACTCTTTTGGTAAATGTTTGGTCGAAATATTACCCTGGTCAACCACATTTAATACGCCAGTCTGTATGTTTGGAAATGTATCATTGATTCCAGGATGACTCAAAAAATACCCTCCCACCAAACGGCCATACCAACCCCAGTCGTATTCGCAATCCGCCGCTGCATGAATGCCCATATATCCGCCACCGGATTGTATATATCTCTCAAAGGCGTCTTCCTGCAAATTATCCAGTACATCGCCTGTAGTACTTAAGAAAACAATGGCTGAATATTGTTTCAGGCTATCGTCGTTGAATACGTTAGCGTTGGTTGTCGTATCAACGTCAAAATTGTTCTGACTTCCCAGTTTTTGGATGGCAGCATTCCCATCAGCGATCGATTCATGGTGAAAGCCCATCGTTTTACTAAATACAAGAATTTTTGGTTTCCCGGAACGTTTGTGTGAACACGATAAAAGAAGAACACTTACCGCAAGCAATGGAAAAAGGACATATTTCATATTTACTGATTTAGGATTTGTATCGTTTATCAATTGTTTAAAAAACCTTTTATCGACGACTGATCTTGGTGCAATTTGTGGCCAAGCTTCACAAAGAACACCAGGTATACACGAAGGACGTAACGCAACATCTTGCTTAACGCTAACCTCTTTCTATGTCGACCTACATCGACGCTTTCAAAGTAAAGCCATATGTCCTGGGATTACCCAAATGCACTGCACCAAAATCATATCCGTAAGCAATATATTTCACATTCGTCATGTTCCGTTCCCAGAAATACAATTCAGCATGTTTTATTTTTAAGCCTATTCTTGTGTTCAATAAATTGTAGGGAGATTGAGCAATGCTGTTTGCAAGATCAAAGTACTGTTTTCCCAAGTAGGTCCATTCACCGCGAATGATCAACTGAAGTCTGTTCGACGACATCAATGGCATACTGTATTGCAGGGCAAGCAAAGATGTTATATCCGGCGTAAAAATTTGGCGGTTGCCGGAAAGATCAGCCTCCGAGCCATTCTGTGACAGTTTCAGCTTTCTGTATTTGGCGTCGGTGTAGCCCACACTATATGTTGCCTCCACTCCTTTTAAAACAGTTGCCGCCAACTCAGCATCCAGGCCCTTACTTGTCAGGCTGCCCGCGTTTTTTGTGACGGTGATAGCAGCAGGCAGTACCAGCGTCGGCACCTGCACATCGGTAATAGTTGTATAAAAAAATGAAATGTTGGCTCTTACCCGGTTTTCAAGAAAAGTATTTTTTATGCCTATCTCAAAATTGTTACTGTACTCTGGTTTGTACGCGTACAAGGGCGGCTGTGAAGGATCGGCACCTAGTTGAGTCAAGCCACCTGTCCGGTAACCACGACTATAGCTTGCAAACAAATCAACGTTTGATAAGGGATGATACGCGACACTCACCCTCGGAGAAAATGCGCTGTAAGAAACGTTGGCGGATGTATCAGGCTGTGTTTCGAAAACAGGAACAGGTGAGGCATCCGGTTGATATTCTCCAAGTACCTGTTCTTTTGAGTGCTGATAATCGTAGCGAAGACCAAAAATGATATCCCATTTTTTTGTGACGGCATATTCCGACTGGGCGTAGAATGCAGCACCCCATGATTTTGCCTTAGTAGTGTTGATAATGGCATAATTCGAATCGGGTGATCCAACCAATGCAGCGTCTTTTCCAAAATGAGTGGCTTGTTTATTGGGAACGTTTTGAAAGAACAAATAACTCCCCGCTGTCCATTTTAATCGCGATGCTGATGATGCCGGCGAAGTAAACCGAAGCTCTTCAGTGGCAACTTTTATATTGTTCCACTGGCTTCCATAGTTATTGATTATGGTTATAGCGTCGGCGGGCGAGAAATCACCATCAATCGGCGTGGCATAATACCTGTAGTTTGATTGATACGAAGTTTGGGAAGTAAAATTAAAACCGGGGCCGGAATAGTTTGCGGACAATGACGCGTTGAACGTGTTATCTACCAGTTTTGCCACTGCATTTTGATTGACCTTATATGGATCGGCAAAAGCCGCATCTTTGTCTGGCGCCAGCGTAAAAGAACCATAATTCCTATTGGCAAGATGTTTTGCATTCAAGGCAAAGGACCAACGATCATTTGCCAGGTATTTTAAATAATAGTTTCCTCCAGCACTATGCTGTTTATCAAATTTGGAGTTATCATATTCGTTGGTGTAGTAACCGTCAAGTCCTTCGTACAAAAAAGATGCACCAAAAAATAACTTGTCTTTCATGATCGGCGTACGGATTGCCCCGGTATAACGTTGTTGACCATAATTGCCACCACTGATCTCAAGAAAACCATTCGTCTTATTGGTGGGTTGTCTTGTAATAATATTAATGACGCCACCCATGGCATTTCGCCCATACAAGGTTCCCTGCGGGCCCCGCAATACTTCAATACGTGCTACGTCGAAAAGCTGCGGTATGTACGTATCCAAAGTGAACTGGTTAACGCCATCGATATAGGTCGTTACCGCCGGATCATAAGAGGAAGACGTAATACCCCTGATTGATGTAACATTTCTTCCGTCGCCGGGGTTAGCGGAATACAAATTGGGCACGATGGCAGTAAGATCTTTGCTGTTCCACAACCTGTAATCGTTTATACTCTTTGCATTCAACGCCGAAATGCTTGAAGGGATGGCTTGCACATTTTCTTCTTTTTTTTCTGCCGTTACGATCACTTCATCCAGCTGTTTTGAGGCGTCCGGTAAATACAACTCAAAAGATGTTCGCCCATTCTTTACTATTTGAACATTGTTACTGATCGTCGCATATCCCACCGCAGAAACAACCATGGTGTAATTTCCTTCACGAATATTTTTAATCGTAAAACTTCCCGCAGTATCGCTTACAGCAAAAAAATTGCTGTTTAAGAGGTAAACAGAAGCATAACCTACCGGGCTTGATCTTTCATCTTTAATGTTTCCCTGGATCGTGATCAGTTGCTGACTAAAAACAGAAAAGTATATGAGCATGCTACTAAAAAGCCCACAAACTCTCTTCCTCATTATTTTCATTTTAAAACTCACGTATTGATTGAGGCCGCTAAGCTATTTATCAATTTTAATTCGCAAAAAAGAAATTTTTTTCTACAACAGTCCCTGTATCTGGAGCCAATCACCAAATCGCTCTATCCACTTATCTGTAGGGAGATTTTGTTTACGCATCCCGAAACCATGTTTCCCTCGTTCATACATGTGCAACTCCGCCGGTTGTTTAGCATCGACCCATTTTTCATAGATATGTACGCTATGAGTGGCAAGACCGAGGTCATCATCAGTCGCGGCAGCAATAAATATTGGAGTTTTCATTGCCGGAACCGCCGAACCGATAATGGCTTTTTCATATGCATATATCGGCGCTATGAAATTCGGACGATTTTCGTCGGTGGCATTGTAAACTACCGACATCGTTACGGTACCACCCGCCGAAAAACCCATAAACCCAATTTTTTTCGGATCGATCTTATATGATGCTGCATGCTCCCGAACATATTTCATCGCGGTTAATCCGTCCTGCATGGCCAACGGTACAATG
>DASYSW010000013.1:0-13920 GCA_036002905.1 Chitinophagaceae bacterium | reverse complement strand
TGAATCTTTGAGTCTTTATAATTTCCCATACCGACGCCAAGACAAGTGAGATAAATGCCCGATTGCCTTTTTTGCGAGATTAACTCATCCAACTCATCCTCTGTTTTTGCACCGACGTTGAAATCTCCGTCCGTCGCAAGTATGACCCGATTGTTACCGCCCTTTATAAAATGCGTTTGCGCTACGCTATAAGCCAACTTTATCCCTGATTCGCCCGGCGTGGAACCACCAGGCACCAGTTCATCAATTGCTTTTAAAATTTTTTCTTTATTAGCTCCACTCGTGGTATTTAAATAAATCCCAACAGCGCCTCCGTAGACCACAATGGCGACACTGTCTTTAGCCCTGAGATTGTTCACTAATAGTTTAAATGATGACTGCAATAACGGAAGCCTGTTAGGCATATCCATTGATCCCGAGATGTCGATCAGAAAAACAAGGTTGCAGGGTGCCAGCGATTCAAGATCAAGTTTCCTGGAATTAACATTAATAAATAGTAGTTCATTTTCACGATCCCAGGGGCAATCTGTCAATACCGACTTTATTTTGAAAAGTTGTCCGGCGTCGGGTTGAGAATACGTTTCGTTGAAATAGTTTAGCATCTCTTCAATCCGTACAGCATCCGGGGGAACCAGGGTATTCGTGTTAATGAACCGGCGAATATTGCTGTAAGAAGCCTTGTCTATATTTAATGACAGACCCGTCACAGGATATTCATGCGCGCTGACAAAATGATTTTCAATTAAGCTCGCATATGTTTCGTCGCCCAGAAACCATTGCCTTTGTATATCCTTATTCAAACCCTTGGTAAGTGAGGCCAGTTTACTTCTGTGGACATTGCTGCTGGACGCAGTAGCAAGTTTCATTCGAACAGTTACATAATTATCGGCGTTGACAGCTTTCTTTTCTGTTTGATAACCATCCAGCCAAAAAGTGAGTGAATCGTTAGTCTTGTTGGTTAAAATTCCAAACGAACCATAGGTGCCAGTATGATAAACATAACTGGTGGAATGTAGGAGGATATTTACATTTTGCAAAGGATTGCCTGATTCATCCTTTACTTCTCCGCGTATATAAAATTGTTGGCCGTACAGAGATGAACCAAAAAATAAAAAGAACAATATATGGCAAGCATTCCTCATGGATTTTCGCTGGATATTAAACACAAAGCAACGGCTTTATTGGTGATTATACAACCTGGTAGATTTCTTTCAGGTTACGACCCTGGCCGTCATAATCAAGGCCATAACCTACAACAAATTTATCAGGAATGGAAAAGCCGACATAGTCGAGGCTTAAGGGGAAACGGGTAGCCTCAGGTTTATGCAGCAAGGCTGCTATTTTTAATGACGATGGATGATGATCTTTTAATTTGGGCAAAAAATTATAGAGCGTTTTTCCTGTATCGACAATGTCTTCTATGATGATCAGGTCCTTTCCAAAAAGTTCCACATCAAGACCGATCGAAGTGATAACATTCCCGGTCGATTTCATTCCCCTGTAGGACGCAAGTTTTATAAAAGAAATTTCGGCGGGGATCGTAAGGTACTTGAAGAGATCGGCAGCAAACATAAATGAGCCGTTCAAAATAGCAATGAATAGTGGGTGTTTGTCCTTGTATTCTTTGTTAATTGATTCCGCTATATTTTTTACCCTTTCTTGTATGGCTGATTCAGAAAGATAAATTTCGAAAGTTTTATCATGAATCCTGATGGTGGACATCATCTGTAAATTTTCAGCGATTGACCAATCTTCAGATCATTATCCTGTAATTGGTTCCAACTGATCAGATCATCTGCGCTTACGTTAAACTTTTTTGCAATTGAATACACGGTTTCCTTTGGTTCCACAGTGTGAAAGATAAAATTATTTTTTTGTTGAAGTTCCTTTTTTCCTTTCCCATCACCATTCATAGCAACAGCCTGAGTGCCCGAATTAAATTTTTCAGCCGTGGAGGTTTTGGTAACTAATCTTGGAGTAACAGCAGACTTTGAATGGAGATAAAGGGTCTCTCCTGCAGCCGGCTGCATAGTCGCGGTCATATTATTATACTCGAGCAGGCTTTCCAAACGTATTGCCTCGGATTGCGCGATGACATTCACTGTCTCGCCGGGTTGCACTGTATGAAATTCATGGTCGCCTGTTTTTCTTTTACGCTGAATAAAAACCAATTGATCATCGGCTGTCACCTCTTCTTGTTTCAGATCATTGAACTCAAAAAGTCTTGCCAACGGAATTTCATATTGTTGCGCGATCGTAAGATAAGAAGTACCCTTTTTTACATAAATAACTCTTGTGTCATTGATCTTAAATTCGCCCGAGGGATAACTTACTATATTTCCAGCCGGTTCGGCCGCATACATTTTTTGTTCTTCCTTTTTGTTCTTATCGCCGGAACCTTTTTCACCGTCATTATTTTTTACAAGGACAACGGATGAATTTTTATCGCCAGATGTTTCAGGATTTTTTGCAAGGTCATTTTTTGCAAGGTCATTTCCATCCTTCATTTTACCCATTGCGATCAACGTATAATCCTCAAGATTGTAATCCTGGATCAGTTTGATCAATACCTGCGCGTATTTTGGATTAGTAGCATAGCCGGCCTTTTTCAATCCATAGGCCCATCCCTGGTAGTCTGTAGGATCGAGCGTAAACAATGAGGTATAGTTTGGACGGTTTCTCAAAAAATCAGAATGGTCCCTGTATGAATCTTCGGCGGCTGAGTATTTACGGAAACATTCACCCCTCGCGTCATCGTCATGGGAGACTGATTGACCCCTCCACTCATCTTTACACTTGATGCCAAAATGATTATTTGATTTTTTTACGAGAACGCTGGTACCTGCTTCGGTTTCATGGATACCTTGTGCCAACGTGATGGCAGCAGGAACTCCTGTCCGTTTCATTTCGGCAATCGCGAGATCTTTATACCTGGTTATATAAGCTAGTATTGCCTCAGCAGATTGTCCGCGTGACAATGTAAAAGAGAAACTCAGAACAAATGCGAGAAAAATGGCGAATTTTTTGTTTTGCATGGAGTATTACAATTTTCTGATCAGGAACAGGCCGTCGCGCAGGGTAAGGATCACTTTCTCTATGTCGCTCCTCTTTTGAATGTACTCGTTAAATTCCTTTATTGCTATTGCATTTTTGCCCTTCTCCTCCTTTTCCAACACCTGCCCGTGAAAAAATATATTGTCTGCGAAAATAAACCCGTTTTTCCTGAGTTTAGGTAAAACAAGGTTAAAATATTGAATATAAGCCGGTTTATCAGCATCAATAAACACAAGATCCCATGTTTCATTCAGCGCCGGAATAATATCTAACGCAGAACCAAGGTGTAAAATTATCCTGGAGTGATAGGCAGACCTGGAAAAAAATTTCCTGGCTGTTAGAGCGTCGTCTTCCCTGATTTCGATTGTGTGCAACTCCCCGTCTTCTGTGAGGCCTTTTGCCAGGCAAAGGGCGCTATAGCCTGTAAATGTTCCGATTTCCAAAATTCGGCGTGGTCTTACCATGCAGCTTAGTAGCTCAAGAACCTTCCCCTGCAAATGACCGCTGAGCATGTGCGATTCGGGGTGCTTTTGGGTGAACTCGTTTATCTCTTTCAATAACTCATCTTCCGGTGAAGAATATTGCTCAGCGTACGACTGAACCTGGGGGTTAATTAAGTCCAAGGCAAGGGGTTTTTGCAAAGATAGCGAGGATGGCTAGTAGTCAATGGTAAGAGACTAGTAGGATCCCCACTGCTACTTCCCACTTGCCAATCGCCTATTAGAAATTCGGCTGAAGCGCATGCTGAGAGTAGAAATCTAAAACATGTTTTGCCACTTCATCGGCTGTATCGGCCAATTTTACAAGTTCAAAATCCTTTGGTGAGATATTTTGCTCCTTTGCCATCATTACTTCTTGTACCCACTGCAATAATCCACTCCAAAATTCTTTGCCAACAAGTATCAAAGGAACCTGCAACATTTTTCCCGTTTGCGTCAATGTGAGCACCTCAAAAAATTCATCCATCGTTCCAAATCCACCAGGCATCATGATAAAGGCTTGAGAATACTTTACAAACATTACCTTACGAACAAAGAAATAATCAAAATTCATGCTGTGCTCCTTATCGATAAATGAATTTGAGAACTGCTCGAAAGGCAACTCAATATTTAATCCCACGGACTTACCATCACCCAACTGCGCTCCTTTGTTGGAGGCCTCCATAATACCCGGTCCCCCGCCGCTAATGATCCCAAATCCTTCTTCTGCCAACCGTTTTCCAATCTCGACGGCCAATTCATAATACTTATTTCCAGGTCTCACCCTGGCTGAACCGAATATGCAACAGCAAGGGCCAATTTTTGCAAGGGCCTCGAAGCCATCTACAAACTCGGCCATGATCTTAAATATCTGCCAGCTTGAATGTGCTTTTGATTCTGTCCAGTTACGTTGACGGGATTTTCTTATTCGTTCGTTCCACCGTTGTTCCAATGTTTCAGAATTTTTTGTTTTGTAATAAGCAGTCTTGCTGCCTCCACTTTTCGTTGCAGCAGAAAACTTTTGTCGATTCCTTTGCGGTTTTTGATTTCTACTCAGCAGGGAGAAAAATCAACTCAAAAGTAGAGTATTTACAAACGAAAGACCTCTGCCCAATATTGTCAGGCCTTCTTTTTTGAAATCAATAATAAGCCCAGGAAAGTGAGGAGACCATTATAGATCAGTACTTCGTACCCGATCTTGAACTTACCAAAAACTGATTGCGAGAAATCTTTTATTGAATCGACCGAGTTACCACTTAAATGAAATTGTTTTTGATACCATTCTATATTATTTACAAAATCAATCCCCCAAATAAGCAGGGGCGCGGCTATACAAACATAGATCGATAGCCCGTCGATGATAGATCGTTTTGTTGTTATTCCAAAAGCAAATAAACCAAGTAAGGGGCCGTACGTAAACCCTGCCACCTTCAGAATGACATCGATGATTGATTTGTTATCTACCCATTTAAAGCCCATCACCATTAAGAAAAAGACGATAGCAAAAATAAAATGTACTGTCATCCTCCTGCGGCGTTTCATTTTCTCATCCCAGTCAGATCGGCGTTTCATGCCCAGCAGATCGATACAAAATGAAGAAGTAAGGGCAGTCAATGCCCCGTCAGCACTTGGAAAAAGGGCAGAGATGAGTCCGATTACAAAAATGATAGGGATCACGTTCCCCATGAAATGCAGGGCCACTGTAGGAAAAAGATCATCGGGGGCTGTTTTGATGCCCTTTGTTGCTGCAAATAAATAGAGCAAGCCGCCCATCAGGAGGAAAAGGAAATTCACAATCAAAATGATAAAACTAAAACTGAGTACATTTTTTTTTGAATCATACAGTGTTCTCACGCTAATATTCTTTTGCATCATTTCCTGGTCAAGACCAGTCATCGTAACCGTGATAAACAATCCTCCTATCAGTTGTTTCAGGAAAAAACCCGAACTGTTTATATCAGTATTGAAAATCTTTGTGAGACCTTTTGTATTTAGTTCATGCAAGGTTGAACCCAGGGAATGTCCCATACTATTCATGATATAAATGATGCACACAATTAAGCCCAGCAGCATGAACGTCGTTTGCAATGTATCTGTAAATACAATTGTTTTAACACCACCTTCAAATGTGTAGAGCAGGATCATTAGCAGAATCACGAATGCGGTAACAGCAAAAGGGATATGCATGTCTTTGAGGATGAAGATCTGCAGGACGTTGATCACAAGATAAAGCCGCGCAGTAGCTCCGAGTATTCTTGACAAAATAAAAAACAGTGCACCCGTTTTATAGGACACCATTCCGAACCTGTGTTCAAGATAATTGTAAATAGAGGTCAGGTTCATCTTATAAAAAAGCGGTAATAAAACAAAGGCTATGATGAAATAGCCCAAAAAATAACCAAGCACTACCTGGTAATAAGCAAAACCCGACGGTCCGACTGTTCCCGGTACGGATACAAATGTTACACCGGACAAAGAGGTACCGATCATTCCAAATGCCACCAGCATCCAATTTGAATTGCGATTGCCTATAAAGAAAGATTCATTATTGGCATTACGCGAAGTATACCAGGCAACGATGAGCAATAAAATAAAATAACCGATTACAAAAGCAAACAACAAGCCTGCGGACATAGATTAATTTTTGTTCAAAGGCAGAATGAAATTTTCATTATTATCTGCAAATATGAAGCAATGAATTTTGAAGATAAAGAAATTTGTTTTCCTTTTGATAAGTAATATTGTTAATCATGCCAGTCACTTCATTAGCTGTTTTCTGTGGATCAAAAGATGGAATTGATGATACATATATAAGCCATGCGCGGCAGTTGGGAGAAGTGATGGCCAGTCATCAAATAAAAATGATCTATGGCGGTGGCAGTTCGGGCCTTATGGGAACAGTTGCAGATTCTGTAATGAAAAACCATGGACGTGTTGTTGGCATCATACCTCATGTTCTTGTTGAATGGGAGCGGCAGCATCACGGCATCTCCGAACTAATTATTGCGGACGATATGCATGAACGAAAGAAAAAAATGTATGAACTCTGTGACGCAGCGATTATTTTGCCGGGTGGTTTTGGTACCCTTGATGAATTGTTTGAAATGCTGACGTGGAACCAGCTATCCATTCATGACAAGGGAATCTTTATTCTAAATTCCAATGGATTCTATGATCATTTGCTGGCACATATTGAGCAATTGAACGACCAGGGATTTCTTTATGAAACGGCAAAAGAAAGGATCACTGTATTAAGTGATCCTTCTGAACTCGTCCAATATCTCTTATAGATTGTTGTAATTCCTCGGCTGCTTGTGGCCATTTCCATTTCCCCTTTGTTCGGTTTCATTGCCTCTATTCTTTCCCTGGAACAAGGCGACGTTTATACCCATTCTAAAGATCGGGAGTGCATCGGTCCTTACGACAGTACCTGATGCATCGTAAATGTTGTTCACGTAAGGAGAATATTTGTTTTTAAGAACATCCCATAGAATTTCGATGTAAAAAAATGAATTAGAACCGCGCTGCCGTCCCTGCGCCCAGCCTCCACCCAGAAGCAAAGAGTTTGCATCTGTTACATCACTTTGTTTGTAACTGCCATTCGCACTTGAATAGTTCCAATTGTTGAAATTATGCTCAGCCTGGGCATGCAAAAAAACCATGGGAATCGGGTAGATTCTCGTAAAAACGCCGGGACCAAACACATGTTGACGAATTTTGTCATTGAGTTCATAATTATCACGGGAACCCTGGTAGGTATAATTAAGCGCAATACCGGCATCTAACCAATTCGCGATCTTGTAACCAAAGATGGGGTTTCCTCCCAGGACTGTGCCCCCACTATAAAATGACGCCGTTATACTTCCGCCCGTAAAAAGATTTTGCTTTTTAAATCCTTTTTGCTCTTCTTCATCCTGCGCAAATAGAAAGCTAACCGATACACCTAATAAAAGCACAGATAAAATTATTTTTTTCATGCTGGTGAACTATTTATTACTTAGATCAAAAATTTTTCCTGCGTTTAAAATATTATTGGGGTCAAATATCTTCTTGATCTCCCTCATCAATCGCATTTGTGTTTCATTAAAGATGATGTTCATATACTCTTTTTGTACAAGCCCGATGCCGTGCTCCCCACTGATAGTACCTCCCAAACGTTTTACCAATTCAAATATTTCGCGGATCCCTTCTTTTAACGAACCATTCCACTGGTCTTCCGTAAGATCCCCACGAATAATATTCACATGCAGGTTACCGTCTCCTGCATGTCCATAGCATACGGAATGAAAGCCATATTTTTTCCCGATGTCTTTTACACCTTTCAAGAGAACAGGTAGTTCTGCTCTTGGGACAACAGTGTCTTCTTCTTTATAAATTGAATGGGCCTTTACTGCTTCCCCTACTCTTCTGCGCATTTTCCACAACTCGGCTTTTTGTTGTTCATTTTCCGCGAACAAAATTTCACCACAACCAAATTCAGTTGCAAGAACCGAAATGCCTTCCATCTCCTGCATCAACACGTCGGGATTGTTTCCATCGACTTCAATCAGCAGGTGTGCCTGAACGTCGTCATCGATTTTCACCGAGCTCTCCACAAACTGACTTACCCATTCCAATGCATCCCGTTCCATAAACTCCAGGCCACTTGGCATATAGCCGGCGTGGAATATGGCAGCAACCACCGCGCAAGCATTTTCCGCCGAGCGAAAAGGAACCAACATCAACAGATCATGTTTCGGTAACGGGAGTAATTTCAAAACAATTTTTGTCACTATACCCAGCGTTCCTTCACTGCCGACGACCAGTTGTGTAAGGTTATAGCCTGTTGCATTCTTTAAAACATTCGCCCCTGTCCAGATAATTTCACCCGTGGGCAGAACCACTTCCAGATTCAATACATAGTCTTTGACGACGCCGTACTTTACAGCTTTCGGCCCGCCGCTATTTTCTGAAATATTTCCACCAATAAAACAAGAGCCCCTGCTACTCGGGTCAGGCGGGTAAAACAATCCTTTTGCTCTTAATTCCATTTGAAGCACCTCCGTAATGATCCCTGGTTCTGTTGTTACCTGGAGGTTTCTATCATCGATGTCAAGAATCTTATTCATCCTTTCTGTAGACAGCAGTACGCCCCCTAAATGAGGAAGAGCCCCTCCGCTGAGGCCCGTACCTGCACCACGCGGCGTAACAGGGATATTATATTGATTGCAGATTTTCAGAATCTCACTGATCTCTTCAGCTGTTCGCGGCTTGAGAACGACGTCGGGCAAAAAATGAAAATCCTCGGTTTCATCATGTGAGTAGTTATACAATGAATCCCCGTCAATAAATACATATTTCTCTCCGAGAATTTTCCTGAACTCGTCGATATGCTGCGATGCGAGAGTAAATGGTGAGGCCGTTGCCATCATGAGATTTATGCTTGATGCTGTAAAAATCGTATAATTCAGCAATATGCTGAACCCAGATCAATAGCCATTTTTAAAATTGGGACAAAGTGATTGCCTGTCGGTATGACCCGCAGAGAAGAAGCCATTTTTAACGAGAGAAAATTCAAACGCTCCGCGCGTATTGTTATAATTCTTCAGTGTTGACATCGTAACGTCATAGGTAAACGTGAATGTATAATCTTTGTAAACAAGTCCAAGCATTGGGATGATGGCATCTTTGTAGCGATAATAAAGTCCCCCGATCAATTCACTTTCCGTGGACCCGTCTAAATTATAATGAGCGTTTAAACCGCCGACGATTTCCGATGCCTGTGCCTGTTCCGAAAAATAAATATTGGGATTGATGATCCACTGGTCGTTTACTTTAAAACTTCCATTTACAAACCCGGTGTAGCGAACGGGAATTCGATTATCTGCGTTTGATGACTGATCAAAGAAAGATTCCCTTGGACGATTCACGTGCATAGCCGAGAACCCGGCATTCACGTACACTTTATCGGTTGGAAAATATGCATAATTAAGACCGGCTTGCAGATCAAGGTAATTGATATTGTTTTCAGCAAGTGCCACACCAGTAGGAAGGTGGTTGTCAAAAAATCTTCCATCGTACTGGTCGGGGAATTTCAGATTTGTAACATTGATCTGTTTGTTGGCCCACCCAATATTAAAGCCCGCACTGAGCAAACTTCCCGCATTGATCATTTGGTGATAGGCCACAGAACCATAAATCTTCGTCGACGTTAGATTGCCACTCCCCGCAACATCATGTAATATCACGCCACCCAATCCCATCCACCCGGTTTCGATCCTGTTTCTGAAAACCTGCCCGTCTCCATACGCACTCATCGTTTTATAAGGCACTGTCATAATGGATGACCACTGGTTGCGATAATTCATTCCAAGGCGATAATCAGCTGACGGAATAAAACCGGTGTTGGCCGGGTTTGTCAGCAAAGGAGAGTTCATGAACTGAGAGAAATGCAGATCCTGGCTATAGGCACAAGGCGCAAGAAATAGGGCATAAATGATGAATAAGCCCAAAACCCCTGATAATATTTTCAATCTCTTTTTCATTTCACATTAGTCAAAAAAATTCTTACTGGTCTGGTACTGCATGTTCTTATCGTATCAGCGTTATATCGCCTTTCTTGGTTGCCTTTTTCCCGTCAGAAAATTCCACGCTCAAAGTATATGCATACACATCCATTGGCTGTACAACACCTTTGAATTTTCCATCCCACCCGATGTTCACATCGTTTGTTTCAAAAACTTTTTGCCCCCAGCGGTTCCAAATAATAAATTGCAATTTGGAAATTCCAAAGCCTTTCACAAAAACCGTGTTGTTTATGTCGCTGCTGAGCGGAGTAAATGCGTTCGGCACATCTACCGCGTCTGTGACAATAGCACTTACCGGTTGACACGTCGTATCAGGACATCCTGCCGCATTAATGGCAACAAGACAGACATTGTAAGTCCCCGTTACATTATATTGATGCGTTACTGCGAGTCTTGACGTTGTTTGCAGAGTTGCTCCGTCACCAAAATTCCAGACAAAATTCACTGCATCAGGCGAGGATTGATTTGTGAACGATGTGGGCGTATTCTCAACTGGTGTCACCGGCGAGAAAGTAAAATTCGCCGTTGGGTTGTTTGCAACCGTAATGGTCTGTCGCGTCGTATCAGTGAGGTTGCACGTTCCTGGATCATTTGCAATCAGCGTTATTGTATAGGTTCCCGCTGCAGCATACAAGTGCGTTGGATTGATATCGGTTGATGTTCCGCCATCGCCGAAATCCCATTGAAAACTTTGGCCAGCCAGTGAGGTATTCGTGAACTCGGCGGTGTAAGGCGCGCACCCTGTTGGGGGCGTTGTAAACTGCGCCTTTACTAGTGCTGCCACTCGTACTTGTACAGTAATAGAATCGGGTGCATTGCAATACGTCGTATCTGTCAACACAAGATTTACATTATAGGTTCCCGGTGCGGTATAACTATGAAATACACTGGCAGTGCCTGCCGTGATCCTTGGAGATCCATCACCAAAGTCCCACGTGAATGAAGTGTTATTAAAAGCAACGGGCGCCGTTGATAAATTATCAAACCGGTACTTAAAAGAATCACATGGACTTAATTTTACCGGGTTGAAATTTAATGTGGCTTGTATACTTCCTACGCGTATATGAACGTAGGCCGTATCCCTGATATTACAGGTTGACGAATCCACTGCCACAAGCCTGACAAGATAAGTGCCTATTGAATTAAAAACATGTGATGTGTTCGGATCAGTAGTTATAACGGTTGGTGATCCATCACCGAAGGTCCATTCATAGCTTTTTGCATTATGGATAGTATCAGCAAAGTCGACGGTGAGCGGAACACAGCCGGCTGAATCGCGGGGTACACCATTGATAAGGGATTCGATTCCTGCTTTTACACCAGCCAGGTTAAAGGCGATTTTTACAAGAGCAAGATTACACCTGCCGCCGAAATTCGAAGGATTGCTTGTTGCATAGGCACCAGGCGTTGTGGGGAACACTGCCCCCGGATCTAATTCTTTACAGTTGGCACAGATGGCCTCATAGATAACTCCATTCTGATCAAACCTACTGGTGCCGCCGTCAACATGGTCACAACCCGCGCCACGATTGTCTTCGCCAAAAAAGCTACCGAAAAGTTGAGAAACAGCGTCTTTCTTTAAAACAAAAAAGTAAAAGTCTTTTCCATCGGTAGTGGCCTTTCCAACGCTGGCTGCATCCGGAGTTACCGGCATCCCACCTGTACCCGCATTAGGATAGCTCGATACTTGGGGAGACGTGCAATTAAAACATCCGCCCCAACCCGCCACATATACATTTTCACAACGATCTACCAGGAATGCGGTCGGCGAAATATTTGGGAGATTTGAAGGGGATCCAAACGTTGTTGAATAAACAAACCCCGAAAGATCAGGTTGAAGCTTTGAAATGAATTGCTTTGCTCCATTATCAAAATAGGTGGCATTGATGTGTGGCCATGAGCCTGTTGTCTGGCCGGTCACATAAGGGAACCCATTTTTATCGAACTGGATGCCATAAATCTGGTCCGTACCGCTCGTGCCAAGATAGGTGGAGCGAACCAGGCTGGTGCCCGATATTTCAGCAATAAAACCGTCTACGCCTCCAGATGAAGTAGGGCCTATCACACCTGTGTGATTGCCTGGAAAGTCTGTACTGCCCGTTCCACCCGCAACATATAAATTTCCTGTGAGCGGGTTTATTGACACCACATATGCTGCATCGTCTCCTTTCCCCCCGAGATAAGAACTAAAAAGGAGTGTTGAAACGTCGGATGATAATTTCAAAATAACTCCGTCCTGGCCACCTGCCAGTGCCCCCTGGAAGGGTGATACTGTCTTGAAATCATTCGACTTGGTACAAGAGGCCAAATAAATGTTCCCCGCATTATCAAGATTAACCTCGCTTCTTGCTTCGTCACCGTAGTTGCGAAGCAATGAGCCGGCACCATTTGGATAATCGTCGATATTGGCCCCGTCACTCTCACTTCCACCGATTCTCATTGAACCTACAAGAGCACTTCCTGCAGCGTTTAATTTCGTAACGATAATATCAAATCTGCCGCCGGGTCCCTGGAGATTGTTTGCTGGTTTAACGGGATAGTCTCCTGAATTGGTACGACCGGCCACGATCAAATTTCCCTGCGGATCACAAATGATACTTTGCGGCATTTCGTTTCCTGATCCGCCGAGATATGTTGCGTACATCTTGGTGCTTCCATTTGGCGAAAGTTTCATTATCCCGATATCAAAAGCTCCCCATCCATTGTCTCCGCCACCACCCGCGAAATTCTCCTGGAAAGCGCCGGGAGAAACAGGAAAAGAACCACCGGAGAAGACAATCCCGCCGCCAAACATGCTTCCATCAGGACCATAAGTCGCAGTGAAGCCCCAATTGTCAGCGTTACTCCCCGTGAATGAACAAAACACCAACGAGGGATCTATGATCAGTGTGGACGTCTTGTCATAACCCTTGACATCGAACGTGACGACGTTGTTCTTCAAAATGTACTTACAATTAACCTCTTTTCTTCCATTTTGGTCAGCCTGGTAGGTATAGGGGCTCAACTCTTTCAGCTTGCCCGCCGAAGTATTTATCACCAGTTCTTTATTCTTTAATTCCAATTTATCAACGCCATCATATTTTAGCGCAATGCGGGAAATATCGGCTCCTGGTTTTACGATGAGATCATATTGCACTGCCCCCGCATTCGAATAGTAACGAACATCCACATTTGGATATACTTCCTTCACCGTTATTCCCTGGTATACCTTGCACTCGCTCGCCCACTTTGAAGGGTCTTTGCCGATAAAATAATTATTGTAACCCGGGAGAGGTTTATCGGGAATAACTTCGGTGATCTTATTGCCATTCAAAAACTCGACCTTATAAGCGTGTGAGTGAATTGTAAATCCATTTTTTGCCAATGGAGAAGTTCCATGATTGTGAGCCAGCTCGCCGATTTTTGCCCAATCTTCAGGTCTATGCTGGACTACCATAAACCCGTTTTGCTCCACAGAAAACATACCGGCAGAAACTTGTCCTAAATACTTAATACGGCTGTCCCATTGGCCTTTGTTTTCCACAAATTCAATGTTGCTGTACTGGGCTTTGAGTGCAGTGGCGGGCAGTAGAAATACGAGAAAAAGTGTATAGACTGTACGGCTCAATTTTCTTTTTTCCAATTTAAATAAAATCACCGAGAAATGGTTTAAAATCTTGTGTTAAGAAATATGACTCCAGATTGTTTTTCCTTTTTGCGAGGACAGGAAGTTTTTCAATGGTAAATTTTCGCTTGAAACCAGGTCCGGATCCTCATCTAATAGCTTTATGGCCACATTTTTTGCAGTCTCCAAAATTGGCCTGTCTTTGACTATGCTTGCC
>DASYSW010000012.1:0-9762 GCA_036002905.1 Chitinophagaceae bacterium | reverse complement strand
CGGTTTGCCCGAGCCAGCTGCCATATAACTGGAACGGTACAGACTATACTACAGCAGGAACTTATACGTTCACCACTACCAATGCTGCAGGATGTGATTCTATTGCTACACTGAACCTAACGATTAATGCAACGACAACATCAAATACGGACGTAACGGTTTGTCCGAGTCAACTCCCATATAATTGGAATGGAATAGACTATACTACGTCAGGAACATATACGTTCACAACAACAAATGCAGCGAGATGTGATTCTATTGCTACACTGAACCTAACGATCAATGCAACGACAACATCAACTACCGATGTAACGGTTTGCCCGAGTCAACTCCCATACAACTGGAATGGAATAGACTATACTACGTCAGGAATTTATACGTTCACAACAACCAATACGGTGGGGTGCGATTCGATTGCTACACTGAACCTAACGATCAATGCAACGACAACATCAACTACCGATGTAACGGTTTGCCCGAGTCAACTCCCATACAACTGGAATGGTACAGATTATAATACAGCAGGAACATATACATTCACCACAACCAATGCAACAGGATGTGATTCTATTGCTACACTGAACCTAACGATTAATGCAACGACAACATCAACTACCGATGTGGCGGTTTGTCCCAGCCAATTGCCATATAGCTGGAATGGTACAGACTATACTACCGCAGGAACATATATATTCACAACAACAAATGCAGCAGGATGTGACTCGGTAGCAACACTAAACTTAACGGTAAACTCTACATCTACATCCACAACGACTGTTGCGATGTGTTCGAACCAACTTCCCTATAGCTGGAACGGTACAGACTACATTAAAGCGGGAACATATCAATTCACCACAACCAATGCAGCGGGATGTGATTCCGTAGCCACGCTGAACCTCACGATCAATGAACCTACAACATCTGTAACAGATGTAACAGTTTGTTCTAACCAATTGCCATATAACTGGAATGGAACAGACTATAATGTGGCAGGAACTTATACATTCACAACAACGAATGCCGCGGGATGTGACTCTGTTGCTACCCTCAACTTAACGATTAATACAGCGACAACATCAACAACTGATGTAGCGGTTTGTTCAAATCAACTCCCGTACAATTGGAACGGAGTAGACTACAATGCAGCCGGAACATATACGTTCACGATGACTAATGCAAAAGGATGTGATTCGATCGCTATACTAAATCTTTCCGTAAGTAAAGGACAACATGTGGATACGACAGCAAGTGCGTGCGATTCATTTACCTGGGATCATGACGGCAAAACTTATACTTCGAGCGGAGATTATGATTTCATATTTGCGAACGGCGTCTGCGCTGACACTGTCACACTTCATTTAACGATAAATAAAGTAAACTTTATTATCAATGATCTATCAGCAGTTTGCGCTCCAAATGCGATCGACCTCACAGCTCCTGGCATCACTGCCGGAAGCGATGGTGAATTAAATTATACTTACTGGGCAGACAGCGATGCGACGGTATCACTTTCGAATCCTGGCGCGGTAACAGCGAACGGCACGTACTACATCAAGGCTACTTCAGTAAACGGGTGTTCAGCGATAAAACCGGTGGTTGTTACCATCAATGCTGCGCCGAACCTATTAGTCACAAATCCGGCACCAGTATGCGCTCCTGGAACTATAGATCTCACAAACCCGACGATCACCGCCGGCAGTGATCCCGGTCTTGGTTATACGTACTGGGAAGACGCAGCAAATACTATCCCTGTTGCAGATCCGAAAGCGGTTGGTGCGACCGGAACATATTATATCACCGCAGCAACGACTGCCGGGTGCTCTTCAACACAATCAGTGGAGGTTCTTGTCACAGTAAACAAAGCTACTCCAGGTGTGCGTTATCCGTCTGTTGCGACAGCCCCAAATTCTTCAACGGCATTGAATGCAAGGGATCTCGGATCCAATTACACCTATTCCTGGTTCCCGCCCGCAGGATTGAATTTCACAGATATCAAGAGTCCGACTTTCAATTATAATCAGCAAACTCAATACACAATCACGTTGACGCCGGCTGACGGCGGCTGCCCGACAGTTGATACGTTACTTGTCACCATGAGACAACAGAACCTGGGATGTGTATCGAAAATAGATGTTCCCAAGGCCTGGTCACCAAACGGTGATGGACATAATGACAAACTATACCCATTAACGATATGTATCAAAGAACTGAAATACTTCCGCGTGTTCAATCGCTGGGGTCAGCTGGTGTTTGAAACGAGGACAATAGGACAGGGATGGGATGGAATTTTTAACGGTTCACCCCAGGTAATGGATGTATACACATGGACATTGGAGGCAGATGGGGAAGACGGGGTTCATTATAAACTTGCAGGCAATTCTATTTTAATGAGGTAATTAAAATTTCGCGTATGAAAAAAATTCTACTGGTGATTTCAATGCTAATGTTTGTGAGATGGGCACAGGCACAGGACCCGAGCTTCTCTCAGTTTTTCTCTTCACCACTGAATGTGAACCCGGCATTGACAGCAAGGATCAATTCTGACTGGCGGGTAATTTCAAATTTTCGTGATCAATGGTTGGGGCCGGCTAGTCCTTACGCCACTGGAACTATTTCATATGATAGAAAGATTTTGCAAAATAAGATACCAAACGTGCACGAGGAGAAGAACCTCGTCGGAGTAGGTGGGATGCTGATGTATGATTATGCGATGGATGGTATCATGAAGAGTACGTATGCTTCAGCCAATCTCTCATACAGTGTCGTATTGGCTGATGGCCCTGCGGTCCATAGACTGGGTGCGGGTTTTGGAGGAAGTTATGGAAAGAGAACTGTCGATTTCAGCAGGCTAACCTGGGAAGAACAATGGATAGGCTACGGAGGCTTTGATAAGAATCTGCCGAGCGGGGAATTGGCATTATTTAATATGAAGCCATATTTTTCGCTCAGCACAGGCCTGGTATACAGTATCACTACTCAAAACAGCAACATCGACCTTGGTGCAGCTGCATTCCATGTCAACACTCCCAAACAAACTTTTTTACGAGACCCCAACCAGAGACTCGCTATGAGAAAGGTTGCACATGTAAATTTTGAAACTTTTCTTAATTCATCAGTTGTATTAAATACAAATGCGATTTACCAGTTCCAGGAGAACGCGGAATATTATTCGTTTGGTGCAGGACTGGGATATTATGTACCGCAAGATCCGAATGTCATTCTTAATGCCGGCGTTTGGTACTGGTCAAAGAATGCGATCATCCCATATATTGGTTTTGCCTACAACGATTTCCAATTAGGATTGTCTTACGATGTTACCATATCAAAGCTTAGCCAGGCCTCCATAAAACCAAAAACGTTTGAGCTGTCCCTGATCTACAGGGGCACCAAAGAACCGACGCAGATTATTCCCTGTCCATGGAAATGAGGCTGACGATGCATAAGTCTACTTATTGGACTTTAACAGTCGTCCATCAATCTTCCGATGTCATTTATTTGCATAATTGTGTCCTCGCAACGGAGGCCCGTGCTTTCTGACTAGCCGCCCCTGCTAAGATCGGTTGGTATAAAAACTCGCCAAGAGTAACCCGCTCAAAGATCAGCTGCTATTGTCCACGGATGCACAGACAAAAGACAATGCAGTTTGTGAATTTACGACGGCGTTGAGAGTCAAGCTTTGAATTAGCGATAATCAAATGAATTAGATTGTTCGGCAGCGTTGGTACACCACCGCATGCATTTCGTGCCTCTTTTAGTGGGTTATTCTATTAAATAATCCACCCAGGTAGCCGCTAAAGCCAGAAGACCCAATAAAAGAATAACATGTTTATAGCCGAACCTTGCTTTATCTGGACGCAAAGTTTTTAATTGAGGATAATTTAATTCTTCAAACATTTTATCCAGCAGATCACGAATATTTTTTTCCATCTTTAAATTTTCCCGTATCCATAACCACGAATAAATTGTAAGGATAACGATTATGCTGGAAATAATTATAGGATCCTGAGGAAAGCGGAGCAGTGATTTTTCTTTTGTCCTGGCAGCTAATATTACTCCGCCAGTGATCGTTATTAAGATGCTGCTACACCAGGTGAATACGCGCCAGAGTTTTTCGAGACGTTGATTAAGCTGGGTTTCCAGCGTCTGCAGGATTTGATTCACTTAGTTATTCTTTTAACCAATTATGTTTTCAAAACCACATTGCCATCATCATCCGTACAACATAGTGACAGTTCCTTCATGGGATTTGACTTTTATTCACTTGGATATTTTCCCGATTGTGCGGCAAGCTGATTAATGGCCTGACAGATGATTAGCTTTATAGTCCCAAGTTTCACCGCACCAACGGGCAGAGGTCGAAATTATCCACAGCTTTTTGCACCTCCATTAGCATCGCGTCGCTTTCAATACGAATTTCGGCCGTCTTTTCATTGATGGGCCCCCAGTGTTTCCGACGGTTTCTTAATGCTATAGCGGTAAATTCTACAGCAAATGCAGGACAGTCCTTAGACAAGCGTTGAAATTCTTTCCCATCACCTGTTCCAAAGTTTTCAAGGTCGGAACTTCCACAGCGGACACCCTCTTTGAAGATGTCTAAAAAATCAGTTGAATTTGCATATTGGCTAAATAACAGTGGCAAGAGGGGACTTGCGGATCGCGCGTTAAAGCTTGTCTGGAATAGTCCCGCTTCGGCGGTATCTGCAGTGGTATTCGACGCCCCCATATCACGACCTTCACAATGTTTTCCGGAACTTTCACGCATCCCTAAACCGATTAGAAGTACGAATAAATGTCGAAGGGTGTCAACCCCGGCTACACTATTATCCATCCCCGCATCAAGGAACTGCTGATTATACCATGCCAGCCCATCCTTGATATCATCCCCGGTATTCGCCTTAGCCATTTCGATGGCAGCATTATCCCCAGCTTTTAATTTACAATAGACCCGAGCGTATACCATAGCCATCCCTTTTAAGTAGCCCGCCGGAGCAATTCCGCGATCTTTCCAGCGATAGCTCGCTATAGCCGACTTTGCGGCAATTTGAACAATTTCATCGGCTGTGCGTGAACCGGAAGGCGCGGCCGGTTGTGTTATTTCACTATTTAAAATGCATCCTTCAATTGAAGTTATCTTACTGCCAACTGTATACGCGCCCCAATCAGATTTGGTTATTGTATCAACATCAATACTAAGATGTGAATAAGGCTGATGGTAAAATATTATATCGATAGCAGGCGATGTATTTTCAACATAGCACAGGTAACGTTTGTTATCTGCAAATGTTACGAGGGCTACCGTTTGTGGTGAGGGATCCACGGCTTGCGGAGTGTATATATCGTGGGTGGTAATTACATAATTTGCCCCGGCATCATCTGTACCCTCCCATGGGCCGCTTGTATTGGATGAATATTGAAAAGTAAATTCCCGTCCGGTGTCTACCAGGGCGCAGGTGAAAAACTCATTAGCCGGATCGATGGACGTAATTTCAGCGACATATGTGTTTGGCGGATTGGCCGTATCACCATCAAACGTGCAAATTAAAAAATCATTAATTTTCATGTTGTTGAATTCTATGGTTAAACATTCTAACTGGCAAATAAAGTTGGAAGAGAAATCGCGTCTACATAAAAATAACGAATGAGCATGGCGAAGATTTATGTTATGGCAGCTAAATAAATATTCTGATGCAACTATTTTTTGCCACCGGTATCGAACGTTCCTTCCGCTTTACTCCAGCTACCCGACATAATAAATTTTTTAACGGATATTCCGGTGCCTAGAGATTCCAGATTCAAATCAAGATCCTCAAAACGTAGAGGGGGACTTCCTGTAACATCCGTAAGAAGGTATTGAGCCTCGATTCCGCCCGCTCTTGTGCTCACATTTCCCACCAATGAAAACGCCTTCTCTTTCATGAACTTCTCGAAGTCTGCCCGGTTGACTCCCGGGTTGAGTTTGATCCCGTGATGAACGACGTAGGGAGGGCGGTGAACCGAATTATCCCATTGGACTATATAAATATAGTCATATGCATCATTTTGTGTCATTGGTAAAATCTCCATTTTGTTTAATTAACAATACCGGTGCAATGTAGTTTAGCAATACTTTGTCAGGAATAAAACGCTGTTTGATACGGAATTAAGAATAATGCCATCAATAAAAAAGCTTTCCGTGGATTATTTGACGACAAGTCCATTCATTGAATTCAGTATCTCCGCTAAAGAAGATTCGTTTCGAATCAGATTCGTCGTGCTGTCTTTAGAGCGGTGCTTATGCTCAACTTCTGTTTTTAACTAGTCACTCCGGGGATCGAAGCGCCAGTGTCAAGACCCCGGTAACGTCCGGAACTTTTGAAAACGCAAGAAGAGCGTTTCCAAGGTCAGTAGAAGAAGTTGCAGCTACATGCAGAATCACACCAAATCCAGGTATGCTTCCAACCACTAATTGTTTAGCGTTCGATAAAGAAATCATCAGAGTTTCATTCTTTATATTTTTTCCTTCAATCAAAACAATGCTTTCAATCATCTAGTACCTCCTGTATTTAATTATTGAATTAGGTTTCAAAGGCATATCAAACTGTGCGTTTGTACTTAACTAAAACTAATGGCTACGTTAGATTAATATGAATGGTATTCGTTTAGCTCATGGCCTGATTTCGTTACCCTTTTATGAAATTGGAAATTCAGGACAATTCAGGTTCTTTATTATGCCGAATATATCATTTTCTTGTTGCGGGTTATTGCCGTTCTCTTCAACCTTCATAAATTGATCATTTACTATAGTAAGATAAGTATATCGAACGCTTCCGTTGACATTACCCCCAATGGTATCTATAATTTGTTGACCATTTCTCTCTGTTATCGAAACGACAACATCGCAATGACTGACCCCTGATGGCGCATCATTATTATTCCAGTATCGCGCTCTTAACGAAGAATAGCTATGGTTAGAATAATTCCCATTCTGATCAAACCGATTGTAACAAATCAAATCTCCCGGAGCTGGGGTTGCCTCATGCAGCATTTCAATGTTATCATGAAGCCAGAAAGGCTTTGTCAGATCGGAATTTTCTCTGTTTCTTAAAGCGCCAACAATATATGTTATATGCTTTCGGGCAAACAAAAACCCGTCAGACCGCTCTATGCCGGCATCACTGAACACATAAGAGATAAAGGCTGCACTCCACGGTTCTGTGTTGTTTGCCGAATTGATGGCTGCGTCATGAGCATTTATTCCGGGAACTTCATTCCAATAACGCTCCAATTCTGCTAACATAGCTGATTCGCTTTCCACTCTTTTGTTGCCGCTACTGTCTGTCCAGATTACACCTTCTTCTTCTACAGCGATTCTCACGATCTTCTGTTTTATTTCACACCAGTCTTTCATTTGCTCTTATTTAAATTAGTTACCATCACCTTCTTCGTACCGTATTTTGGTAAATTAGAAATGTTCATATTTCTAACAATTTACTATTCAACGAAATTTTCCATTGTCAAGTACCAATTCCGAGACTTGTCTTCAACTTGTCGAACGAAGGTTTATTTTTACCTTCTATATAGACACTTATATCTGCATTACCAAAACCGGGAATTGACTTTGGTAGTTTTTTTTCGTCGATTGCCGATTTACCGTCGCCACAGTACTGCCACAACACAACATCATCCAACGTCCAGGCTTCAAGGCCATGCATTACAATAGTACTTGTGTAGCAAGGATTCCAAACGACATCACAACCCATTTTACTTGTAATTCCTTTGTCACGCATAGCTCCTCTTCCATATAACATTATATTTCGGCCCGTAACGCTTCTCAACCGGTCCGCGCATGCAGTTGTACAGTCAATTATTTGTTGTTTACTGACGTCCTGATTACGGCTTCTTGGTTTGCCGTTTGATCCATCGTTTCCCAATTCCACATCGATAGCAGGTATTATGTCTCCAGTGTCCCAACCGCCAGCATCATTTATTGTGTTTAGATAATTATCCGCCTGGGCGACGCCATCGTCCCACAAATTCAGAAATAAATAGGCGCCTCTAAACCACGTGGATCCGTACCGGGAATTGGCTATAGTTTTTAAAATCGGCCAATTCTTTTTGAACCAGCCTTTATCGTTAGAATATCCTTTTGAGCCTTGTGTTGCTTTAAGAATCGCCCCGTAAAAATCCGGCGCATTAATTAACGCGTTCCAGTTCGGGTTCTCTTCCCAGGGTGATACGTCTACAAACAAATACTTCGTGCTTCCAGAGCTTGCTCCAGACGTAGATGCTGTTGCAGAGCCGGTGACTTGAGGTTCTTCTCCAGTACTTAGCACATAGCCCTCGATTAGATTTATTTTACCATCCACTGGATACTGATCCCAGTTTGATTTTGTAATGACATTATTTTGAATACTTAATTTTGGCGTTCCGGGATGATAGAATATTACATCTGTGCTGGGGTCGACGCTTTCGACATAACAGAAGTACCGCTTATCATCAGCAAAAGTTATTGCTGCAGCACCTTGTGGATAAGGATCTATAGCTCCTGCAGTATAGATGTCGTGCGTGTCAATTATATAATTCGTCCCTGCACTATCGGTACCTTGCCACGGCCCGCTTGTATTTAATGAATAACTAAAAGTAAATTGCTGCGCGGTATCAACAAGACGACAACCAAAAGTAGAATGATCAGTATCTATATTTGTAATTTCGCCAACATAGTTTGTAGGTGGTGTCTGTGTATCACCCTGAAAAGTGCAAAGAAGAAAGTCACCAATTTTCATAAATTATAATTTTTAATTTCTTAAAAAAATTCCGATAACCGTCCTCGCATTAAAATTGATATCGTGCCGGAGAATTATTTTTTAAGCACTAAAAAAACGGTTGAACTTTTTCCAATTATCCGGTGAGCTCAAAAACGATTGAACTGAATCATCTGACGCAGCTTTACGCACCACGTTGTTGCCCTCAAAGCACATGCAATCATCGCCTTGACAGACTTTCTTCACCACATCAAGGTCCATTAACTGTGACACGCCAGCAGCGGCCATTCGATCATTCAAGGCACCTGCAATCTTGTCGCCCAACGGGGCAGTCACCGTCGCTGAAGTTGCTGTACCATCCTCTTGAAACTGCAGGTAAATAATCCCTGTGCCATCAATACAGTCGTCGTTAAAATATTGATTTATCCACGCTGAATAAAAAGTCACCTCAATTACTTCTTCCCTCGGCACGCGGACATTACCAATAGCCTCAAGCTCATTTTGGATCCCTGCTATGTATCCACCGCGCCCGCCTTCATCGTTATTTTTGTACTCGCTTTCGATCTGGTTTCGCAACGCTTCACCTGTTTGATCTTGTGTATAGGCGTTTGTGATCGAGGTGCGTGCATTTTTGATCCATTCAGCAACCGCAAGACCTTCGGCAGCTTTTGAGGCGCGATCAACTTCATCATATATAGCATGCGCCAAATCAACAAGCGGTCCGAGATCAGCACCAGTCGCATCTTTCACAGCAGTAACGGCCTGCTTTTCTATTAACTTAAGACCTGACTTTAGAATCGTTCCCAAAATATCTGGTTTGGCTTCTGCCGGAGAAGCTGATTGAACGGTCGTTTGAAAATTATCGATTGCAGAAAGATATGCGGTTGCAATCTTTGTCTTTCCTTCAACCACTGCCCGGACATAATCGCGAATCGTTTGCATGTCGGTATCGAAATCAGTTGCTGCAGCTGTATCAGTTGATGAAGACGAATCCCCGCCTGAATCCTCCGGATCAGGGCAG
>DASYSW010000011.1:0-12859 GCA_036002905.1 Chitinophagaceae bacterium | reverse complement strand
CTCCGTGTCTCCGTGGCAATCCGTCGACGGCTCAGGATGACAACCTCGGAGGACATACAGAAATCCTACATGCCCTTAATAAAACTTGCCAGGTCTGCAGTAAATCTTTCTGGCTCTTCCCAGTGCAATGCATGACCAGTGCCTTCATAGACAATCAACTTTTCATTCTTTAAGTTTGTTGTGAAATTTTCCTGGTCTACTTTAAAGCAGATCATATCCTTGCTTCCCCAAAATATTAATACCGGTGCATCGATCTTCTGCAGATCCTTTGTAAAATCTTCCGCAACCAACCCTGCAGCCCCTCCTTTCCACACATGCAATGGCAATTTCATTGATTCATCAATAAAGAGCGCCAGTTGTAATGAGTCAAGTGGTTTAGACAAAGTGCTCAGCTGAAAATCCCTGGCAAAAGAGTAATCGACAGGTCTTTCAAATTTTAAAATTTCATCGGTGAAGTCAGTAAAACCGGGATTATCGGCAAAATAGGCATCGGTATCAATGAGCACCAAAGCTTTTGTGAGGCCAGGATAACTAACAGCGAACTGTTGCGCGACATAGCCTCCCATTGAGTGACCGACTATAATACTTGCACCAAGCTTTTTCTCATTGATGAATAATGAAAGGTCATTTGCAAAATCCTTCGGATGATATCCCACATTTGGCTTGGATGAATTGCCATGTCCGCGCTGACTAAGCGAAACCAGGTGGAAGTCTGGCGGTAACATCTTCATCAAGGTATCAAATGAATGCCAGGAATCGGAAAAGCCGTGCAAAAAGATAACAGCGGTTGCATCCTTCCCCTGCTCTACATATTCCAGCTTCACACCATTAGAAAGAGTAATTGTATGAGGAACCATTTGGTGCGAGAGGTAAACGGATCCTGTTTCAAAAAAAGCTCCTGATTGTGTACTACCGGTAATAGAGATTAATATCACACTCCACAATATGATTGAACGTTTCATAAAATGATTTTTGTTTTAATTGTCGCCAGCGGCGATTAAAGATGATTCCTGTTTCGTCTTCAAAGATTTCTTTCAGGTATTGACACGTCCCTGAAAGTTAACATGTCGACAAGCCTTGATGAAGCGCCGTTATAAAACCCGGTTTCTTTCACATATTCTTTCGGATTACGAAAACTGCCAAAGATCAGGTCGAACAACGGCAGATCAGAATAATTGTAGCCATGTATACCTTTTGCATGATGTACGGCATGGCTCTCCGGGCGCTGAACAATATATCCCAGCCACCCGGGAGTTTTGATATTCGCATGCTGAAAGATGCTCAGGAAATTTGTAACAAGCAGAACGATGGTTACTGCTTGTGCGGGCAGTCCCATAATAAACGCGAAACAAACCGTTCCAAGCAGAGTAAAACCGATCATATCAAACGGGCTAAAGAAAAATGCACCATAAGTATCGAGTCGCTCTGCACTGTGATGCATCTGGTGAAACACACGCCACAGTACATTGCTTTTATGCATGCTGCGATGCCATACATACATTCCTAATTCATACAAAAGGACGCCGGCAAGAGATGCCAGGGCAACATTCATCTTTGTCAGGTCAATAAGCTGGGTTGATGGAAGCCAGTGTGCATAAAACAATGGCAGGTAAGTCGAGAGAAAAAAGAAAAAGAAAAAGGCAACGATCCCTTTCGATCTCCAGAAGGGAATCGGCGGCAGTCTCCTCGCGGGGAAGAATGCTTCCCATACCATGAGCAACAAGTACATGGCCATGATGACCAGGGAGACCGGGTCTGCTAAAATTTGCAAAGGTGTAGGCATAAGGTTATGTTTTTAATTACACCTTTTAATGCGTAAGTAAACGACTTACAATGTGAGTCGACCTTACTCACGCGGACATCCGATGCGCTTTAAGAAATATTTAATTCATCGCACCCGTCTTTGGATTTGATGGAGTCTTCGGATTGGAAGGTTGTGTCGGCGGTTTCTTTGGATTTCCCGGCGTTCTTTGGATCTGGATTATTTTTCGGACCACATCTATGGCCGGGGCGCCGATACCGAGACGCTGAGAATTTGAATTTGTGGGGATTGCCATCATCGTCACCGGGTCGAATAACAAATAATCTTCCGGATCTTTTCCGGCAAGACTTCCTTGCGGAATATACACTTGTACTTTGACGTGCTGATAGCTACTTGGGAAATATCGGAGATAATACCCGTCGGGCTGTTTATACCACTGGTCTTTATTTGCCGTTCCCTTTTTGATTTTGAGCGATTGATCCGTTACGGCAACTCTCTCATATAATTCGTAAGAACTTGTGCCCAGTTCAAAAAGTTGTTTCAATCTTAAATTGGCGCCCGTTACTCCGCTTGCAGGAAGAGCTTCCGATACGGTCTTCACGACCCCCATAACGCCGCCCTTTAATTCAAAAATCTGTTTACGTGAAAGTAATTGTTGTGCTGTTGTTTGAACATCCCATGGAAGTTTTCTGAAATCGGAGCCACTTACTACGGACCATAACAACAATTGAATATTTCTTTGATCAAGCTCAGGTTTTTTCAAAGAATTACGTAAGACCGTTTCAATGATGTCCTTTCGGTAACTAGTTAAAGGACCCTGGCGGTATGCATCCCCATTCGACGGGCTGGGTGTTCCTGGTTGAAGACAATAACTTTTGAAGTCTGCTTCATAAAAACCTTCTGACAATACGATCTCTCCATCTTCAGTTTGTGGCAGATCCATTAATGACAGCGGTTTTGTTGCGGAATCAATTTGCCTCGTTGAATCAATACGCGCCAATTCTGAGGGAAGTGTTTGCGATAAATTCGTTGAATGATCACTTACTTCATGACTGGTGGAAGCAGACTTGTGTGCAGGATTGCAGGCAACAAGCAGGATAAAAATGAAAAAATTTTTGAGTAGAAATTTTGCCATAGGTACGTTTTTTTGGTGGATCGCTCTTCGAAAATTCTCGCTCACATTACAATACAAAATCTAAAAAAATGCCCTCATTTAAAAGGAGTTTGCAGGCAAAGTATTGTTAAGCTTATAACGAACGGACGAGCAAAGAATTGTGATCACTAAGGACTCGAAGGTGACACGAAGGCGACTAATGGTATTTCTCCGTGTATCTCCAAGTTCTCCGTGCCTCCGTGGTTGAAAAATCCTCGACGTTGTGTCCTTCGTGATCCGTCTTGTTCCGTCGTGTTCTTTGTGAGCTTTTACGCCGCGGATTCACATGCTAAGTCTGCAAAAGCAGTGAGTTTTGTTTAACTTGCAGTTCTAAACGAACGGACATGGACTTCCAACTCATCACTGGCAGGCCAGATACCACCGATTACCTGGCATTTACCACCACCTTTACACACAATAATGTCTTTTACAAAGCAGCTCTTGCCGAAACAATTTCATGGGGCGGACAATTAACAGGAACCTATGATGCACTGCTGCAGTCCGGCAGAGGCACTCAACGCCTCACACTCGTAAAGGAAGGTGAGCATTGGAGAGCAGGCGATGAGGTTGAACAGATCGGGGTTATTCACCAGGACGTAGTTGACCTGTTGGGTGAAGCCATCAGGCAAGTGCGGAAATAATAATAGTTGAGCCTGAGTGAATATCTTTTCTTTGTTGCATGATAAAGTCAAAGATCGCAACCCTCGTTACACTAATTCCCGCAGCAATATTTATTCTCTCAGCTTGTAATTCCACCAATCGCACTGCGACTAAAAGATATTTATATGTTGCCGTTCCCGGCATTCGCGATTATCTCGGTTACGGTGGACACGGCATACTTGTTTTTGACATTGACAACGATCATCACTTTGTGAAGCGAATTGCAACAAAAGGTTTTCATCCGAATGGTAGCCCTTCCAATGTAAAAGGCATTGCAGTGAGCGTTCCGCTAAATAGTATTTTTATCAGTACTATCGAATCCTTGCAGCGCATAGATCTTGCTACGGACAAACTGGTTTGGGAAAAAACATTTGAAGGTGGTTGTGACCGTATGTCAATTTCTCCCGATGGCAAGACGATGTATCTCCCTTCTTTTGAAAACGGTTTCTGGACCGTGGTTGATTGTACGACTGGTGATGTCATTAAAAAGATCGATGTTTATAAGCGTGCACATAATACCATTTATGGGCCCTCTGGAAAATATGTTTATCTCGACGACATTGCTTCACCGTTGTTGTATATAGCTGATGCAAATAAGAATGAGCTTGTGAATAAGGTGGGTCCTTTCGACAATTTCGTTCGCCCGTTTACCATCAATGGGAAGGAAACACTCACTTATGTCACAATAGATAGCCTGTTGGGCTTTGAAGTAGGCGATCTTACCACTGGAAAGAAATTGGCGCATGTGGAAGTGGAAGGATGGGAGCCCGGCCCGGTAAGAAGACATGGTAATCCAAGCCATGGTATTGCAATGACTCCTGATGAAAGAGAAATCTGGTTAGCTGATGGATACAATATGCGGTTGCATGTATTCAACGCTACACCTCCCTATCAGCAATTAACGACAATACCGCTCAGTGATATGCCCGGCTGGATCAGTTTCAGTATTGATGGCAATTATGTGTATCCTTCGAGTGGTGAAGTGATCGAAGAGAAGACAAGAAAAATAATCGCGAGACTGCAGGATGAATTTAATGACAACGTCGCAAGCGAGAAAATGGTTGAAATAGATATGGAAGGTAGCAAGGCCACAAAAGCAGGTAATCAGTTTGCAATTGGCGGAGTGCGATGAGCAAATGAATAATCAGGACGAGTAATGAGTTGAATCCACCCAGGGCCTTATTCAAACGGAAGTCATATAAATCTATGTGTATTTATGTTCCCATGTTTCTATATGGTGAAAAATTTCAATTGATAACATACCTCCTTTGATCGAAATCAAATTGTCGAAATAATTGCCCAACAGGTTTGACAGACTCAATCCTAAATTTTTCTGCAAAGCAACTTTGTCAATTCAATTGCCGTTACGTTATGCGATTATAACAACGAAAGATTCTGGTTATTGTACGCATGAGATCACTAAAAAATATATTTCTTGATACACACTGCTAACGGCAAGTAGCAACGCATGTTGTGGCGACGGCGCCGGCGATCCTTCCAAATTAATGCAATTGGTACGTGGTCAAGTTTAATACTGCTCTGAGAGCGGATAACGAATAAACGCGCCCGTCAGTTGCATAAGTACAGCTAAACACATCTTTAAATGACGAAGCGGTTGGTGATGACATCAGCAGCTAAAGAGGAGAATGCTGAAAATCCTGTAAAGAGTAGGCGAAAAAATTAAATTTTAAAGATGAAGAAAACGATTAGCCAAATCGTCTATGGATTTTTGATCATAGCAGGTTTTGCGCTTGTTATCACAAGTTGCAGTAAGCAAAAATATGACAACCCTGGCGCCACCAGCGATGTGGGCAACGTTAACAACAATGCTACCATACCTGAAACGTGCAGTCCAATTCCAGACTCGTTACAGCCACCCGACGGGAACAGATTTTTCTTACAAACTTACGCAAGAGGTGTGCAGATCTACCAGGGTCAACGCGATCCAGCCAACCCGAGTGGTAAATTGGTGTGGGTGAATATTGCGCCGTTGGCAACGCTGTATACAAAATCAAACTTTACCGACCCTATTATTAATCACTTTGCAGGACCAAGCTGGCAATTTATTAAAGGGGACTTTAAAGATGAAAAGGTTGTCGCGAAGAAACTGAAGGGATCTACGCAGGATCGAACAGCGATACAATGGTTGTTGTTACAGGCCATCGATAGTCTGAGCACCCCTCATAATCCCGTATCATTTGTTCAGAGAATATGCACGCAGGGAGGCCTGGCATCGATTACTTCGCCGACATTTGTGGGGCAGCTGGACAGTATTCCTTACACAGCCTCGTATCTTTTTTACACAAAAAACTAATTTTTTCAACTTTCAAAAAAGGGTCTTCGAGTGAAGGCCCTTTTGTATTTAAACATTACCGATTAAATACAACTGTCACGAGGGCATAATGTTTGGGGTGAAATTGACTTATGGCATCGACAACGCAGTAACACAATTCTTAATTTTTAAATCCAAATCAAATGGCAACAAAAAATAAATATGAGCAACATGGAACTGCTGTGCAAAAGGAAGTGGTCATTCACCGGGTTTTTGATCTGCCGGTCAAGAAAGTGTGGCGGGCATTGACAGAGCCTGAAGAATTCAAAAAATGGTGGGGACCAAAAGGATTTACTTGTCCTTCCAGCAACATGGAAGCAAGAGTAGGTGGCAAATATTTGAATTGTATGCGTGGCCCTGATGGAAAAGAATGGTGGTCAACTGGTGTTGTAAAAGAATTTAAACCTGGTAAAAAATTGGTCTTATCAGACAGTTTTTCAGATGAGAACGGAAACATAAAATCCGCTTCTGCTGATTATGAAATGCCGGGAGATTGGCCGATTGAATTATTGATAACATTTGAACTGGAAGAAGCCGACGGTGCGACAAAATTGATAGTACATCATGAAGGTATACCAGAGGAAAGTCATGATGATTGTGTCAAAGGATGGAATGAATCATTTGATAAGCTGGAAGAAAACATCAAATAATGTGAATGGCTGGTGGCTAGTGGTGAGTGGGAAATTGGGAAGGAATACCTACCCGCCACTTACCATTCACCACTCGCCCATCAGTAAGCTAGCCCCTTATTGTGAGACACACTCTCGATCCAGGCTTTTGTTTCCGGAACGCTCTTGTTTAATTTACGTGAGAGCCTCTCCAGCAACTCTTTTTCTTTTCCTTTTTCATAACGAAGATCATCATCCGTTAAATTCACATTGATCTCCTCAAGCATTTCTTTCACTTCATTCCAGGGAGCTTCTAAGTTTAAAGTATAATCTTCCATAAAACTGATTTATTGTTTTCTAAGCTTTAGAAATTAAAAAGTAAAAATTCAAAATTCAAAAGAAAGTTCAGTCGAAATGTTTTTGACTTTTAACTTTTTAATTTTTACTTACTTCAATGTATTTTTCACCCGTTCGATGATATGACTTGCGTCAATACCAGCATCACCGAGCAGTTCATCCATCGTTCCTGATTGGGAAATCTTTTGCACAGCCATTTTTATCAGTTGTATTTGCTGGTCTGAAAGTGCGGCTACAATAAAATCTCCAAGTCCTCCATGCTCAAAATGATCTTCGACCGTGATCACTATTTTTTGCTTCGTTTCATTCAAGCATTTTTTGAGTGTGCTCGAATCAACGGGATGAATGGAATAGCAATCAACAACGCGAATGCTGATGTTTTCCTTTTGTAATTCATCAGCAGCCTTCAATGCTTCAAACACCGTAATGCCTGTGGCAGCTACTGTTAGCACATCGTTGTCCGATTGTAGCAAAACTTTCGAGCCACCAATATCAAACGTGTCGTCGTTCTTATACAGCAAAGCTGTTTTCGGTCGCAGCGTTCGCATGTATGCAAAACCATCATGAGTCATCATCTGCGGAACCAATTGTGCTGTAGATACGGCATCGCACGGTTGAAGAACTACGCAGCCAGGAATAGTACCAAACAACGAGATATCCTCCAATCCCATTTGCGAAGGGCCATCTTCACCGATGCTCACGCCAACATGTGAGCCGACAAATTTTATATTCGCTTCTGAAACCCTTGCCATCCGTATTTGATCAGCAGCTCTTGTAAGAAAAGCGGCAAACGTTGCAACAAAAGGGATCTTACCCATACGCGACAAGCCCGCCGCCACCGATACCATATTTTGTTCAGCGATATAACACTCTACAAATCGTTCCGCATGAGCTTTTTTAAATGTTTGCGTAAATGTAGAATTCATGACATCCCCATCAAGTGCATAGATCTCTTGATTCTCATTACCGAGTTTCGCAAGTACATCTCCAAACACTTCTCTCGTCGCATATTCTTTTCCTTGTTCAAAATCGGAAGTCTTTGCTGTTGTAACACCCGCCTTCGAAGGCAGTTTTGTTTGCACCGGTTTTTTTAGTTCAAAACGAAGATTATCATCGATCGGTTCAAGTTGTTTGAGAGCCTTTTCCAGTTCTTCTTTTTTCAAAGCCTTGCCATGCCAGCCGTCTTTATTTTTTAAAAATGAGATGGGGTAACCTTTGAAGGTTTTTGCAATGATGGCAAAAGGTTTTCCGTTTGCTTTTTGCACTGCCTGCAGAGCCTGGTTGATCTCTTCGTAATTATGTCCATTAATTGTGATTACTTCAAAATCGAATGCTTTGAATTTTTTTACGTACTCCCTGATGTGATGACCAAACATGGTTTCCTGGCTTTGGCCCAGGCGATTAATATCGAAAATGGCGACAAGATTATCCAGCTTTTCATGCGCAGCAAAATTGGCGGCCTCCCATATTTGTCCTTCAGCCAATTCTCCATCGCCGGTGAGCACATATGTTTTACTTCCATATCCCTCGCGTTTTGATACAAGTGCCAGGCCGGCGCCAACTGATAATCCCTGTCCCAGGGAACCGGTTGCCGCGTCCGCATATTTGTATTTTGGGACCGGGTGTCCTTCAAAGCGACTGCCGAGTTTGCGTAATGTTTTTAACTCCTCTAATGGGTAAGCGCCTGCCATCCCAAACAAAGTGTACAGCAATGGAGCGGCGTGTCCTTTGGAAAGTACAAAATGGTCATTGTACAAATTGAGCGGGTTGTCAAGGTCATACCTAAAATAGCGGTCAAACAAAACCGTGGTGATATCTGCAGCTGATAAACATGAAGTGGGATGACCCGAACCTGCTTCAGTTGTCGAGACCATACACCATTTGCGAACCAGTTTTGCTTTTTCTTCAAGTTCGCCGATTGATTGCGCCTTTTCGGTAAGTTCTTTTACGTCTTCCATAATAATATCTTTTGAAAGTTTACAGATACTTCAGTTACAACTCAATAATGATGCGAGAGATCATTACTGCGTTTAAACAAGGATACTTAAGCGGGAGAAGATGCTGGGAAGACAAAATTAGTTTATTCAGTTGAGTACAGGAGCGATGAACTGATGGGATGACAATTTTTTCTGTGCGTATTCCATTGCCATAGAGTCACTGAAACACAGAACTTCAGTGACTCAGTGCTTCTGCGGCATCAACCGATGGAGTTGAATTGTGAGAACATTTAACAACGAAAGCACTGGACGATCATGCAGGCAAGATGTTTGCGGCAACTTCATTTGAAAATAGTAACTTACTAAAAACAATCGTTATGATCATCGTCCACGACATCGTCATTTGCAAACCGGGTAATGCATCCAAGGTTGCCAAAATGTTTAAAGAAGCAATGGCCGGCAATGAAGAGCTGGTCAATATAATGACCGATATGAGCGGCCAGTTTAATAAAGTAGTGATGGTTTCAAAATACGATAGCCTCGCTGCTTTTGAAGCAAGCTGGAAGAAGTATGAACAAAATACTGATGAAATGAAAAAGATGAGAGAGAAAATGGCGGGCTACACTGACATGTATCTGACTGGCTCCAGGGAGATTTATAAGGTATGGTGATAAGCATTTACTTTTTTTCTTCATAAAAAAAGTAACAAAAAAATCAAGGCAAATCTCCCGCCTTGCGGGACTCCGACGGATTTGCCGGGCCTGCGCCACAAGCGCCATGACTACTGATTATGACGGCCTCGGGTATAGTTATTTCTCTTTAGGTGCTATGTCAATTTACTTGATTAACCTTCTTCGACGGATGCGGCTTCGGATTGATCACACCGCAGGTGCTGTCCCGATGGCTTGCCTTTTTGTTACACGCGGAAGGATTTCAGAAGGGCCTTGGGAAGGCGCTGGAACAGCCGGGTGAAATACAATGCTGTGAAGAGAGAGTGGCCAAAACAAAATCTTTTTGAGGTAGCAAGATTTAACTTTAACTTCTTCATTGAATCCGTTATAACAGAGGGGTATTAAATAACACAATAAATGGAAATCATCATCACAAAAGATGGGAAAGAACTGGGAAAAGCGGCGGGGCATGCGGCCGCGGTGGTGATTCGGAGAGCCATTTCCGAAAAAGGTTCTGCAAATATTATTTTGGCTACAGGTACGAGTCAATATGAAACATTAAACCAAGTAATCTCAGAACCGGGTATCGACTGGAATAACGTCGTGATGTTTCACTTAGACGAATACATAGCACTGCCATCATCAGCAAAGGCAAGTTTTAGAAACTATTTAAAAGAACGATTCATTGACAAGATCCCTTCCCTGAAAGCAGCACATCTGATAAACGGTGACGAAGCCGATACAGCGGCAGAATGCAGCCGCCTGGCAGATTTGATCAGAAAACACCCCGTAGATGTAGCTCTCGTTGGAATTGGAGAAAACGGGCACCTGGCATTCAATGATCCACCGGCTGATTTTGTAACCGAACAGCCTTATATAATTGTTTCATTGGACGAAGCCTGCCGTCGGCAACAAGTAGGTGAAGGTTGGTTCCACACATTTGCTGATGTGCCAAAACAAGCAATCACAATGTCCATAAAGCAGATCGTAAAATCGAAACACATTATTTGTTCCGTCCCGGATGGTCGCAAGGCAATAGCGGTAAAAAATAGCCTTGAGCATGCGGTCAGTAACCTTAACCCCGCAAGTATTCTTCAGCTGCATCCCGAATGCACCTTTTATTTGGACGGAGCTTCTGCGGCGCTACTCTCTCAAAATATAATTTCAACGACAGTCCAGAAATAATTTTTCACTCTATGAGTAAGACGCTCACCGCTTCAGTTGACATCGGGTCATTAACGAAAAAAGACACAACTATTTCTATCCTCATCATCGGCCTGCTTTTCTTCATATTTGGTTTTGTTTCCTGGGTAAATGCTATACTGATACCATATTTTAAAATAGCGTGCGAGTTATCGCACTTCAAAGCTTACCTGGTTACGTTCGCTTTTTATATCTCGTACTTTATTATGTCGGTTCCATCATCGTTCATGTTGAAGAAAACCGGGTTTAAAAAAGGAATGATGATTGGCTTTTGGCTTATGTCTTTGGGCGCTTTCATTTTTGTTCCCGCAGCTCTTACAAGAACCTATGAAATCTTCCTCGTTGGCTTGTTCACTATCGGTACCGGCCTGGCCATTCTGCAAACAGCGGCAAACCCATACATCACTGTGTTGGGCCCAAAAGAAAGTGCAGCACAACGCATCTCCATCATGGGTGTTTTTAATAAAGGTGCTGGTATTATTGCGCCTCTCCTTTTTGCGGCTGTTGTATTAAAAGCAACAGACACAGACTTGTTTCGTCAATTGGCAACAATGAATGAAGTAGAAAAAAACAATGCCCTGGATGAACTTATAAGAAGAGTGATTATTCCTTACATATGCGTTGGCACTGTTTTATTTGGATTGGGATTAATGATTCGTTATTCTCCGCTTCCTGAAATAAATACGGACGGTGAGAATATTCCGGACACGACAACAAATACAGGCAAGATAACCATCTTCCAGTTTCCCTACTTGATCCTGGGTGCTGTCGCTATCTTTCTTCATGTAGGCACGCAGGTGATAGCCATCGATACGATCATCGGTTATGCTGTTTCTATGAATGTTTCGTTACTCGAAGCAAAATCCTTTCCTTCTTACACTTTGTTTGCAACCATCTGCGGTTATACACTTGGAATCATCACCATTCCAAAGTACATAAGGCAGGTCAATGCGTTGCGAATTTGTACCATATTGGGAATGATGTTTTCGTTCCTCATCATTTACACACATGGACGCGTTGTTTTTTTAGGGCACTCCACAGATGTCTCCATTTGGTTTGTGGTATTATTAGGTCTTGCCAATTCGCTGGTGTGGGCCGGCATCTGGCCGCTAGCATTGGATGGCCTGGGAAAGTTTACAAGACTCGGTGCTTCGATCATGATCATGGGCTTATGCGGGAATGCTATCATTCCACTTTTTTATGGCTGGCTGGCGGATAAATTTGATACACGACACGCATATTGGGTGTTAATTCCCTGCTATCTGTACCTTATTTTCTATGCTGTGTATGGTCATCGGATAAAAGTATGGCGGCTGAAGAAATTCGGGATTGTGAGAAGTAATCCCGGTAGCTATCGGGAGTCCGATGCGAGTAGCGCAGCAAGTCACGACTCACGATTGACGACTCACGATTGACGCAATTGCATAGCAGAAAGACTACCTTTAAAGTCCCTCTTCTATCCGAATTAGATTATCAACTTAAATAAATTAACATGAAAGCGATTCCTTTGATCATTTCTGTCATGGCTGTTTGTTGCGGATGTAGTTCAAAAAAGAATCCAACTGCTACTAAAAATGAAATGCCATCCGCAGCCATACAAATAAAAACTGCATTACTGGCGGCGCCCACTGAAAAAAGAGACAGTTGCACCGTGTTGGGATATTCGCCAGATAAACAATTGATAGTTTTAAAACAGGGAACAAATGAAATGATCTGCCTTGCGGATAATCCTGATGAGGCCGGGTTTTCCGTGGCATGTTATGTCAGGGACCTGGAACCTTTTATGAAAAGAGGGCGTGAATTGAGAAAACAAGGCGTAGATGGTCAGCAGCTGATTGATGAACGTGAGAAAGAAGCAAAGGCAGGCACCTTGCAAATGCCAAAACAACCCGCGGCTTTGTATGTTTATTCTGCAGACGAAAAAGATTTTAACTCCGCAACCGGTGAAGTCAAAAATGGATACCTGCGCTATGTTATCTATATCCCTTATGCGACAGCCGCGAGTACTGGTTTACCGGAGAAACCATCTGTTAAAGGTATGCCCTGGATCATGTATCCGGGAAAACCGACTGCGCACATTATGATTAATCCCTGAAATTCGGCTAAGTGACCGTGAGTCGTGAATGAAGTACTTACGACTGACTCCCGATAGCTATCGGGATCACGACTCACGGCT
>DASYSW010000010.1:0-4896 GCA_036002905.1 Chitinophagaceae bacterium | reverse complement strand
GGAGGCTATGGAGGAGAAGCGGCACTTTGAGCTTACATGTAAAAAAGTAGAAGACGAGTACAACAAAATTATCAATACAATCGACAACCAAAGGCAATTGCTTCCCCGCCACCGAACGATCTTGTGCGACTTTATTTAGTTTGATGTGCAGATCCGAGCCAAACCGAGACTTCTTCAAGGGACTAGTCGAAGCACATGATACCAGGGAGAAATTCCTCAATGAGATTACCATTTTAGATGATGCCAGCCGAAATCTCTTCGACGTAGTTTTTTTGAATGAATTAAGTAAAGAAGACCAGTTAAAAGTGATAATAGGAGTTGCTGCAAATCACATCTCGCGTGTGTTTAAATCTTTCAATTTTGTCGTGTTGGAGGCACCTAGGACTGATGGTAGAGCATGGCCAACATCAGATAATTCGGTAGTGTTGGATAAGCAAAACAGCTTTGGGTATATTATCCCCATCGAGAGTGAGATATATCTCCCTCTCTCACGAAAGTATTGTCTGTTTATGTTCCATGAGGCATCAGAAGAGAAATTTCATCCGCTGAGACGCCTGAAGGAGAACAAGGTGCATGTGATTGATGTAGTTTCGCATGCTTACATTACAATGAAGATCGCCAACAATATCCATCAGTATTTAGTGCTGCCTTACGAACTGTCGGGTTAAAAGCCTGCCATTATAATCAGAAATTTTCAGAAATAAAAATAGACCTGCAGCGGTTAAATCTTAATGCCATATTAGATGGTGAAGTAGTTGTTCTCAATGAGAAAGGCATTGCCGATTTCAACAAAATCATGTATAGTCCGTTTACGGGCGTTATGGTCTACTATGTGTTTGACATCCTTTGGTATGATGGCTTCAACCTGATGAATGCGCCCCTCATTGACAGGCGAAAAGTTTTAAAATCGATTTTGCCGACTTCAAATATTATCCGCTTTAGTGATCATATCGATCGCAAAGGAAAAGAACTGTTCAACTTGCCCAGCAACACAGAATTAAAGGTATTGTCGGTAAGCGCAAAGAAAGTTTATACGTTCCAGGCAGACGAACGAAAGAGTGGTTAAAGATTAAGGTGGCCAATGTTACCTAGGGTGTTATTGCCGGCTTTATAATCGATGAAGAAAAAGGAGGCAACGCGGTTAGCTCATTAATCATTGCACAAAAAAATCCAATGGATATAGATACATTCGACAAGTTGGAACAGGAGCGAATAAAAAGACTCTTGATAGAGTGCTAAAAGCAAAGCATAAAAAAAGTATTTTTTCGCCAATTCCTGATGTCAATAGGAAAACGGCTTTTAGCAAACCAATAAAAAACCAAAAATTGTATGGATTCAACCAGAGTTATGGTGTAACTTAGAACCAACTAAAAATACGAAAGTCCCAATTAATTGGGGCTCGATGTATTAAGCCATATATCGTGGGGCGTGGGGCGCAATCAAACGGCGACATAAGGATGTGCGCCTATCCAGCCTCTATAAACACGTAGGGCGGACCTCCACAAAACTTCATTTTGACGATTGCTTTGTGCAAATATTGTGCAAATAGTGAAAAATTCAAAGGCTTAGATCTCCTGGAACGCTTGTCTATGCCTGCTCCTGCTGCTGGACTTGAACCAGCGACCCTCTGATTAACAGTCAGATGCTCTAACCAACTGAGCTAAGCAGGAATTTGTTTCGGGCAGCAAAAATAGGGATTTTCCATTTTTGGAAGGAATGTAATTCGAAATTAATTCTGGTTTCCAAGCAGGCATGTGCACGTACTGGGAGATGTAAAAAAGGCGGCTACCGATGCGGCCTGGAAGTTAGTTTTTAAAACTCGCTGCCATCTTATCAAGACATTGCTCCAAGCCACTTTTGGACATGTTTACTGTTTCCGGCGATGCATAACCATACTCAGTGACGGTCATCTCAGTTTTGTTATCACTCAGCTTTTTGAAGGTTATCACGTGGGGCACTTCTTCAGGAATGCCAGGAGGTAATCCCATTTTTGCCGGGCTGAGCTTGTTACCATCCTTGTCAGAAAAGTTCAGAATAAATTCAAACCTTTCCAAGGGATCGATCTTCTGATAGGTCCAGGTGTTGAACATATCCCGGCCACCAAATTCTTTTGGCGCGCGCATGCAAACGAGCGATTTTCCCCCAACGCGAAAGTCCATTTTGGCCAGTGGCGATGTGAAGCCCAGTGGTCCCCACCAGCGCATTACCTGCTCGGATTCACTCCACGCCTTCCATACCTGTTCTACCGGCGCATAAAAAACCCGCGTAACAACCACCTCATCTGTTTTTAAAGTGTCTATCATAACGATTTCGTTTTTATTGTTATGAATTGTTTGTGCTGCATTTCCTGCATTTGCCAACAAACAGAAGATGAAGAAAAGGACTGAATTTTTCATATCGTTTATTTTAAACAGTTTTGGCTCTTGGTCCGATGGATACGACACTCAAACCGCGGGATCGACAACACAAACTTAATCGCAGCCGTATCGGGGCGACAAATAAAGGGTTGATTGCGACAACAACTAGAAATGGACTTCCCTGTAGGGATACCTGATTTTATATAAGGCCCGGACTTTGTTTAAGATCTTTTTGCGGAGGTCATCAATATTTCGTTTTTGAATAGCAGAGAGGAAGACCGTGTTGCCATGGCTTTATTTTTGTGACCGCGCTTCCAGGTCATTCAACCCCGAACGAAGATGATTAAACACAATCTAAAAACGTTCATATGAGTCAAGACTAACCACAACACTCTCCGTTCCTTCAATAAGATTCCGTTTTAAGAAAAGTATATAAAATTTCGTGGTTTTCTTGCAAGATTTACTGATTTAGAATGAAAGTGGCCTGTGTAAGCACCACTATCTGCTTAACAAGCTTACCTTACAGGGTTGCAATGCCCATGCATGGGAAGAAAGAATACCTCAGGGTATCAGAATACCTGCAACGATATGAATAGCGAACCTGAATGCCATTAAACAGTCACACTGTAACTGCAAGTGCATAGGCTTCGTTTGAATTGCGAAACAAAAAACAAATCATATGATATCATGTAATGAATTAAGATTGGGAAACCGCGTGCTGGTGGATAAAAATCTTCAACAGATTTCGATGATCACTGGTAAAGCGGTTTTTACTATTGATGCAGAAGAAGGCCATGAGCAGGCAGCATCAGAACATAGTTCCGACCAAATTGAGCCTGTGCCGCTGACAGATGATGTTCTTAAACAATGCGGTTTTGTTTATCATGATTATTTTAAATTCTGGCAGCTGATAACTACAGGTACCAGGTCAGAAATGGATATAGATAGAGATTACGATGTTATTGATTTTATGCGTAAGCCTATTATAAAAAGCCTGGCTTCTCTTCATCAACTGCAAAATGCATACTTTATGCTAAAAGGAAGGGAACTGAAATTGTATAAAACTACCATTCCTAACGGATAACAAAACTGTTCCTATCTATCGTTAACTTATCCATGAATTATTCTTACGTATAAAACCTTGATCTCTTTTATAGGTATTAATGGTGTGGAGAACTTTAAGCTTCTCCGTGATCTTGATTTTAAAGCTACGATGAAACCAATTTTTTTTCATTGTCCTCAAAGCATTTTCATAACTAGTGGCCGCTTCGTCATAAAGGCCGCTGTTTTCGGCTCTTATGCCCTTGACAAATAATTGTGTTGATAGTGAAGTTCTTCTCAAAAGAAAGTGCCGAACCAATAGAAACAAAACTCCGAGAAATATAAGCAGATAAAGAAAGTAATAGGCCTGCATAAAATAATTTTAATCTTCTGTAAAGGTCGTTTAAATAATGCTGGTTGCAGTTGCATAATATACGTTGGTTGTTATATCATTTACTTATTCGGACAAAAGCACCATCAGGTCCATCTTTCATGACTCATTCTATGATTAAAAAACAGCATGAAGAATTCTCCATGCTGTTTTCAATTACCCTTGTCTAGTAATGGCTGTTGGCTAATTTGTCAATAAAGCCAGCGAAGCTATTTGTTTATCAATATCATTGCTCAAATTCAAACGTGCTTTGAGATTTTCATCAATCAACCTCTCGTTTTTCATTTTTCTTTCAACAAGGCGCGTCTCTTTTTTGGCACTTTTATTTTCACCAATCTGGACCTGGATCTTTTTCCTTTCCTCTTCAAGTTTGTTTCCTTCAGTAATCAACGACGTGTGCTTATCCTGCGCGTCCGATAAGTTTTTCTGTTGTAGTTTCAGTTGAAGGCCACTAGCATATGGCTTAATAGCAATAGCAAGGTTGTCCAGGTAATCTTTTGCATCCTGCATATCAAACTGAATTGCTTGTCCTGTGCTATTCTCATCCTTCGAAAATGAATTCAGTTTCAGAAAGATAACCGATTCATTTATGGTACTCGGATCTTTTACCCCAATTGCAAAATTCATATCAGCGCCGCTTTTGTTGTTTTTTACAATAAACGTATTGGTGGAAAGCAGATACCCTGTTGCACTCTCCTGTTGCTTATCACCGGTCTTGAGCAAATAATTAGACAATGCCTTTTGAACAACTTGTGGCGAATAGGGCAAGTAAATTAAAGCGGCGGGTTGCGAAGTAGCTAGTTTTTGAAATTCTGATGTTCCATCTGTCGCCTGCGCAATAGCAAAAACGCCTAGAAATAATAAGCCTGTCGCTACGAATAATCTTTTCATAAATAATGTCTATTAGTTTTTTTTACAAAAGCAAAAACTGCAACCTGAATTGGATCCAAATCTTTACGAATGTTTTTACTAATTGCGCAAAGTTAAACCCGATGCCTTTCCTGGTTCTTACACTATTACCGGATTGTGTTGTATGATTTACTGGTTTGGTATTATTTAACTTATGTTTCCTTTCGCTTCCGGTTAATAGAACTATATTACATCAGT
>DASYSW010000009.1:0-23634 GCA_036002905.1 Chitinophagaceae bacterium | reverse complement strand
CGACATGATCAAAATCTGTCCAGTCATCAGATTGCCGGTTATTTACTCCAAACGGGTTAACAAATTGATCTGAAAAAACCAGCGAAGTACGCCAATATTTATTTTGATCCTTTACCAATAAAACTAGGGATTCACCGGGGTTTGCTATCCCGTCGCCGTTGCCATGGCCCAATAAAATAGTTTCATTATCAATCCCTCCTTTTGCAACTGTAAATATTCTTCCATCTGCGATTTCAAAATCTTTTAGTTCAGGCAAATTATTTTTTAATGGTATTTCAAAAAAATAAACCCATTCGTCGTTGTTATCATCTTTCAGGGTTAATTTGAATTTTTCAATTTCAATACTGTCAGCTTGCACGCGAAATGAAAATGGGGTTTGGCAACTTTTTATTTCATTGACACCAATGCTACCAAATTCTGACTGGCCTTGTATGATAGTTGCACTTTTTCTTGTTGCGGATAATTTTCCCTGTATTTTTTTTCCTGTGGACATTCCTTTGTTCAATATTTTTATTGAAAGAGAAACATCTTTTCCATTTGTTGCCCACTTCATGTTCTCAATGTCCACTGCGGCGATACTGATATTGGCCTTATCGTTTTTTTTATTGATGCCAATTTCGTGGCGGGCTCCATTCAATGAAATCTGCAACCTACCCGAGTTATCACTATTTGCGATGAAAGGTTTGAATCCTTTTTCTGCAGCATCATTAATGATATACGTTTGATTTTTTTCATATAGAGCAGCGGTAGTAATGGTTAGCTTTACAGATGGGAGGATTTCTCCATCCGGGAGAAACTCGCGTACAGTACATCTGAAACCTCTTTTATCTACGTTCTCCAATATGGTGAAGCCGTGAACATCCCGGTCGGAACTTACTGTATAATCCCAAACCGAAAAGTCCGGATACACATCAATATGGTCCCATCTCCGCGGTTTTGGTTGGGGATTGTTGAAAGTATTAACCAGAAACCCAAACATCTCCCCAAGTCCGCAGGTAGAATGCTCGGCATCATAAATCTTGTATTCATAGTTATCCATTACCTGGGGCCAAATTCTGTTCATGTCCTGATGGTAGCTGCGAATAAAATCCTTGTCACCATAATTAAGACGGAGATTCATACCAGCATAATTTTTAAACATATCTATGTGGCGGTATTCAACCGGAAATTCTTTTGGACCAACGATGAACTCAGCCGAACCACAAAAATTTCCTGCCCCTGAAAATAAATGGGGATATTTTCCCGCAATCCAAAAGCTCATGAAACCGCCCATGGAAAGACCCGAGATAGCCCTATGTTCCCGGTCGGCAAGCGTACGGTAATGTGTATCGATATAGTCAATAAGCTCCGGATAATAGATTGGAAATTGCCGAAAAGTTTCTACCGGGTCGATATTGTAAGGTCGCAAATAATATTTTTCATCGGGCCCCCGGTTGTAACCGTCAGATTTCACTACAATTACATCATGGGTCGAAACGAATTTCGCAATGTTATCTCCTTTGTTGTCGGTGCCTTTATCAAATTCATCAAATTTCTGGCCCCCGTCTCCAAAATAACGTTGAGACCAGCCATGAAGGAAATAAATAACCGGATATTTTTTCTGAGGATTGTCAAAATAGTGCGGAGGTAAAAAAATTCGATAATTTCTTGCTTCTCCAAACATGTTGCTATAATGCCTCGAATCAATAATAGTTACGCTATCTGCCTGTTGAGCGTTGATGGGGTAAGAGAATAGTAACAGAACGGAAAAGCAAGCGAATATGGTTTTGTACTTCATTATTTTTGAAATTTGTCCTTTGCCGGCGCTTAAAGATAGGGTTTCAGACGTCAGAAGTCGGAGAGATTTATTGGCGTGGACTTATCAATGTCTATTTAGGTAAATATCCTAAAAATTAAGCAATCGTTTGGCTAACTGACCATTGAAAAAATTGAGTTAGCATTGCATCTTCATTCCAGTCGACAATAAAATAAACAGGGCTAATCATTCTATGGGTGAGGAAAAAACAAAGGAAATCTTCTTATGAAAAGATCATTTATCGTAACAAACATCCTCTTAATTTCTTGCATTACATCTTTTGCACAACAGAAAGCAACCATTAAGGAATACAAAAAAAATTTTAAGACTTATCCATTCTCAGATCCCAATCCCGTGCCTGAGGTGGGAAGAATTTACCCTTACTACAGGTTTGACGGTTACACCAACTCGGCCGTACAAAAAGAATGGAAAGTCGTTGAACTGGAAAACGATTATATCAAACTGATGATATTGCCGGAGATCGGTGGCAAAATATGGGCGGCCATAGAAAAAGGAACAGGCAAGTCTTTTCTTTATTATAACCATGTCGTAAAATTCAGAGATGTTTCCATGAGAGGTCCCTGGACGAGTGGAGGCATCGAACCGAACTATGGCATTATCGGCCACACACCAAACTGTGCCACTCCTGTAGACTATACCACAATGACAAAACCCGATGGAAGCGTTAGTTGTATAATTGGAGTGTTAGACTTGCTTACACGTACATCATGGCGTATAGATATTAACCTGCCTGCCGATAAAGCATATTTTACTACGAATTCTTTTTGGTACAACTCGTCCCCGATTGAACAGCCTTATTATACATGGATGAACACCGGTATTAAGGCTGACGGTAACCTGCAATTTATTTACCCAGGAACGAAATACCTCGGACATGAAGGTGAGTACAGCGACTGGCCGATAAACCGCCAAAATGGAAAAGATATTTCATTTTATAACAACAACGATTTTGGCGAATACAAATCCTATCATGTATTTGGAAAATACACAGACTTTTTTGGAGGATACTGGCATGATGAAGATTTTGGCATGGGCCGATATTCAACGCATGATGACAAGGCAGGCAAAAAAATATGGATATGGGGATTATCACAGCAGGGAATGATATGGGAAAAGTTGCTCACCGATAGTGATGGACAATATGTGGAAGTGCAGAGCGGAAGATTGTTTAATCAGTCGGCCGATGGCAGCACGTTTACTCCTTTCAAGCACAAGGGGTTTCTACCACATACAACTGATGTGTGGACGGAATACTGGTTCCCGGTAGTGAAAACAAAAGGATTTGTTGCGGCAAATAATTTCGGTGCATTAAATATTAAACGAGAAAACGAATTCCTGAAAATTTATTTCTCCCCACTACAGAAAACTGATGACGAATTAAAAATAACTTCCGGTGATAAAATTATTTTCTCAAAAATTCTGAAGTTGAATCCACTTCAGCCTTTTTCCGATTCGATAAAGATCAGTGGGAACGATAAAACGGTGGTGGCGACCTTTGGAAACAAGCTAAGATATGACGAAGATACCGCAGCGAATGTATTAAGCAGGCCGGTACAAACTCCTGCCGATTTTAACTGGAACTCTGTCTCTGGTCTCTACCTGCAAGGCAAAGAAAATATTCGTGAGCGGGAATATACAAAAGCAAAAGAAAAATTAAAAGCCTGTCTCCAGGCAGATCCTTATTATACTCCGGCGTTAACAGATCTTGCTATGCTTCTCCATCGAAGCGCCAACTACGCTGAAGCATTGCGAATGGTGAAGACAGCTTTGTCAATAGATACCTATGATCCTGCTGCGAATTATTATTATGGTTTGATCAATCTCAGTCTTGGAAACATAACGGATGCCAAAGATGGTTTCGATATTGCCTCGTTGGATATGTTGTTTCGGAGCGCCGCATACACAAATCTTGCAAAGATCTATCTACGTGAAAATAATCTGCAAAAGGCCATGGAGTATGCACGCAAAACTATTGACTTCAACAAATATGCGGTCGATGCCCTTCAAATTCTCTCCTGTATTTACCGCCTTCAGAACAACAAGGAACGGGCAGAGAAAATATTGGATACGCTTGGGCTATATGACCCTTTGAATCATTTTACGCGATTCGAAAGCTATTTATGGCAACCGACAACAGAAAATAAAGCAAGGGTCACGGATCTTATAAGAAATGAAATGCCGCAGGAAACATACCTGGAATTGGCCATATGGTATTTTACCATCGGCAGAAAAGAGGACGCGATCAAAGTATTGCAATTATCACCGGTGAATGCTGAAGTTTTGTATTGGGAATCGTTTCTGGAAAAAAAGTCACTAAATGCTCAGCAGCTGCATCCGGACCTGGTATTTCCTTTCCGCTCCGAGACTGCGGACGTGTTAAAGACTCTGATGCAGAAAAACGATCACTGGATGTTGAAATATCATCTCGCTTTAATTCAATGGAGCTTCGACAATATCCCGGATGCGAAGCAACTTTTTGTGGCTTGCGGCAACACACCCGACTATGCGCCATTTTATGCTGCAAGAGCCAGGTTTAACCTGAAAAACGACACGAGCCAGGTACTCAGTGATCTTCAGCAGGCTGCAAAACTGGACAAACAACAATGGCGGTACGGAACCAGTTTGGTCAACTATTATTTATCCCGAAAACAATATGAGCAGGCACTTAATATAGCAAGGCAATATAAAGATCAATTTCCTGGTAACTATATTATAGGAATGCTTTACGCAAAGACGTTAGTGTTCAATAAACAATACGGCACGGCAAATGCGCTACTGAAGGCAATTCAGATATTGCCCAATGAGGGCGCGACAGAAGGACGGCAGTTGTACAGGGAAGATCAACTGATGCTGGCATTGGATGAAATGGAGAAAAAGAACTACAAAAAAGCTTTACAATACATAGGCGCGTCGCGACAATGGCCCGAAAACCTGGGTGTGGGAAAACCATATTCTGAGGATATAGACGAGAGGGTAGAAGATTGGCTGGCTTATGAAAATTACCAAAGGATGGGCAATGAGAAAGCTGCACTGCAAATGCTGGATAAAATTCTTGCTTCTAAAGCCTACAACGATCAAAATGGAAGGGTTTTTCCGTCGGTAAAAAGTCTTGTTACTGCGTGGGCACTTCAAAAAAACGGCAAGCCGGATGAGGGCGACGAACTTTTAAAGGACTGGGTTGACAAACAACCGGAAAACAATTTAGCAAAATGGACATTAAATGCCTACCGTGGTAATGATTTCAAACTGCCTGATGAAACACAGACTGATGAGAACTATCGGGTGTTACAAAGGTGGATAATGATCTCAACGAAGAGATAATTTCTTTGCCACAAAATGCCACGATGGGTGGGCCTACGATATTTTTTTGTTGACGAATGAATTTCGCGTTTGTCTATTGACATATTCAATTAATGAGCCCGCTGTTGTAAAATTCTCGACCTCGTGGTCCGGGATAGTGATACCAAATTTATTTTCAATGTCCATTACTAATTCGACTAAATCAACTGAGTCGGCACCAAGGTCCTTTATGAACGATGCTTCGTCGGTAATTTCTGATTCTTGTAATCCAAGTTTTACCGCAATCATCCCTTTAACCGTAGATGCATTTCTGACACAATTTAATAGTTGGGAATTGATCTTCATCTTGCAAGTTAAGTAAGTTAAATCAGCGTAAATAGGATTATTTCATGATCATCGAATGAATGATCCATTTTTTCGCCTGATACTGTCGCCCGGTCCTTGCAAGCCTCTATTTGTCGTTCATTGGTAATTTTGCTATTCCTCGATAATAAAAATCATACGCCGAAACCTCAGAAGTGTCGGTCAATAGGTTGTAATCGTCAAATGCTTCTTTGTATGCCGGTACACGTTTATCAAAAAATCGAAAGTGCTTTTGTGTAGTCAGCTAGTGCCAAATCAAACTTGTCGAGATTAAATAAGTAATCGCCTCTGTCGACATAAAAATATCTTAGCTGGGCTTTCTATAGAAATCAGCTTTTTCAGGTTTAAGAGGTTGATTTCCTAAAATTATATCAGCCGATTTTTCTGCGATCATCATAATCGGAGCGTAGAGATTACCATTTGTTATATATGGCATCACACTTCCGTCTACTATCCTTAAACCGTTGAGGCCATGCACTCGCATGGTCAGTGGATCTACAACAGACATGCTATCAGTGCCCATGCGACACGTGCAGGAGGGATGCAAAGCAGTTTCTGAATCACGCCTGACCCAGTCCAGTATTTGCTCATCCGTATCAACTGCAGGTCCAGGTGAGATTTCCCCACCATTAAATTCATCCATCGCTGGTTGGTGTAAAATTTTTCTCGCACAGCGAATTGCCTCCACCCACTCCGTCCGATCCTTGTCTGTAGAAAGATAATTAAACCGGATGGCTGGTTTTTCCTTTGGGTCCGATGACTTAATTAAGACTGATCCACGGGCATCGGAATTCATTGGGCCAACGTGGACCTGGTAACCATGTCCCCCCGATGGAGAACTACCATCATATCGTATAGCCACAGGTAAAAAATGAAATTGAAGGTTGGGATAAGCAACTATTTCATTGCTTCTAATAAATCCTCCTCCCTCAAAGTGATTAGTTGCCGCAGGTCCTTTATGAAATAATATCCATTGTAAACCCACCCATGGTTTGTTATACCATTTCAATGCCGGCCACACGCTTACTGGTTTGGTGCAGGCAAATTGAACATACACTTCAAGATGATCTTGTAAATTCTGCCCCACACCAGGAAGGTCGTGTAACACTTCAACTCCTGCCGATTTCAAAACTTCAGGATTTCCTACTCCTGACAGCTGGAGAACCTGGGGAGAATTAATAGAACCGCCACAGCAAATAATCTCACCTGCTGCAATTCTGCGCAAACTATTTCCTTTCAAAAATTCAACCCCGACGGCGCGCTTCCCGGAGAAAAGAATTTTGGTTACGAGAGCTCCGCAGACCACTTCAAGATTTTTTCGTTTTCCTAAAACAGGATGCAAATATGCGTTTGAGGCGGACCAGCGCCTCCCATTCTTGATGTTGCGGTCGAACTTTCCAAAACCTTCCTGCTGAAATCCATTGACATCATCGGTGAGTGGATAGCCCGCTTGTTTGGCGGCATGAAAAAATGCTTCAAACAATGGGTTGGTAGCAGGCCCGGTTTCCAGGTACAGAGGACCAGTACCACCGCGATAGAAGTTCGTTCCAGCGGTTCTGTTTTCCGATTTTTTAAAATAAGGCAGGCAATGCGAGTAATCCCATGTTTCCATTCCGGGATCCTTGGCCCATTTTTCATAATCCAATGGATTACCACGAATGAAGATCATTCCGTTTATAGAACTAGAACCCCCTAACAATTTTCCACGTGCATGATACACTCGCCGATTGTTCATGAATAGCTCGGGTTCTGATTGGTATTGCCAATCATAAAATTTATTACCAATCGGGTACGTAAGACCGGCTGGCATATGAATAAAAATGTCCCACCAAAAATCTTTTCTTCCTGCTTCAAGCACCAACACTTTGTGGTCCGGATTTTCACTCAGTCGATTTGCCAACACACAGCCGGCCGACCCGCCTCCAATAATGATTGTGTCAAAAACTCTATCCATTTTAATAAGGAGATTCAACATTTCCTAATTCAACGTAAACACTTTTTAGCTGAGTATAATGTTGAATAGCAGCAAGGCTATTCTCCCGGCCCTGACCGGATTGTTTATATCCACCAAAAGGAAGTTCAATAGGAGTTATATTATAATTGTTGATCCAGCATGTACCTGCCTGCAGTTGATGAATTACCCGATGCCCGCGTTTTAGATCATTTGTAAATACACCTGCTGACAAGCCGTATGGGGTATTGTTAGCTCTTTCAATCACTTCTTCTTCTGACTCAAAGGAGAGTATGGAAAGCACGGGACCAAAAATCTCTTCCCTGCAAATTTCCATTGAATCATCGCAGTTCGTAAAAATTGCCGGAGACAAAAAATTGCCGGAACTAATATCCCGTCCTTTAAAATCTTTTTCAGGTCTGAAGCCTCCGGTCAATAATGTTGCACCTGAAGATATTCCTGAATCAATAAACCGGGTTATTTTCTCCATGTGCGCCTTACTTATTAATGCGCCCATCTGTGTATCGGGATCTGCCGGGTCACCCAACCTGATTCTTTCAGTTCGCTCTTTTAGCTTCTTTAAAAAAGAATCAAAAATTTGACGATGTACAAATACCCGTGTACCATTTGAACAAACTTCACCTTGCGTATAAAAGTTTGCGAGCATCGTTGCTGATACCGCATTGTGTAGATCGGCATCTTCGAAAATAATTAAAGGGGACTTTCCACCAAGCTCAAGCGTGACATGTTTTAATTGGGCTGCAGCGCCCGTAAAAATTTTTTTGCCAGTTGAAACGGAACCTGTCAATGAAATCTTTGCTATGCGCGGATGATCTACCAATCTGCGTCCAACTGTTCCATCACCTTGTACTACATTAAACAAACCGTTTGGGGCTCCGGCTTCGATAAAAGCCTTAGCCAATTCGAGTGCAGTTACCGGGGTAAGTTCTGATGGTTTAAATATCATTGAATTGCCACAAGCCAATGCTGGGGCGGCTTTCCACGCAGCTATCTGGATCGGATAGTTCCATGCTCCAATTCCAGCACAAATGCCTAAAGGCTCACGACGCGTATATCCAAAAGCGTTTTTTAAATCAAAAAACTCACCGTGAATACCTGCAGCCATTCCTCCAAAATATTCCAGGGCATCTGCAGCCGAACTAACATCGACAGCCCGCGATTCCGAAATCGGCTTTCCTACATCCTGAGTTTCAAGAAGAGCAATTTTCTCTAACCTGGATCTTAATAGTTGCGCTGCATTTAATAACACCCGGCCACGTTCTGCTCCTGTTTTATTCTTCCAAATTTGGAAGGCCCTTTCTGATGAATTTACTGCTGCTTCAATATCCTGATCACTCGCCTGGCAAACCTCTCCCCATGGATTATTAGTTGCTGGATTATAGTTTATCCAGGATTCTTTATTTGAATCTGCAGTTAATGCACCATCTATAAATTGAGTGTACACCATATTCTCTAAGAAATTCTTTCTCTTCGCAATAACTTATAATAATAAATGAACACACCAATGCAAATCAAACCGGCTGTATAAATCCAGGCAGAATACTGGTGATACCATTCAGTACCATAGGTTGCGGTCCGGGGCCATGATACATTTATAACCATGAAAGTACTCCAAATCAGGGCCAGGATATTTACCGGGAATCCCCATTTGCCCAATTTAAATTTGGCATCAATATCTACTCCGGACCGTGCAGATACAAATCTATTTCTGAGCTGAAGTGCAACTACGATCCAGTACGCCAGGTTTGCCCAAAGTATAGATATTGAAGTGATCAATTCAAATACTTTTGGAAATTGAATGTTCATCGCCAAAATAATTACCGCTCCCAATCCACAGAGAAGCGTAGCTAAAATCGGAGTGTGGGTTTTTGGAGAAACTTCTGATAAGTATTTACTGTAGGGCAGGCAACCATCACGCCCCATCGCGAACATTAATCTTACTCCCCCGGACTGAACTGCAAGAGTGCACACAGTGATTGCAAAAATAACAATACAAAGAAAAAGGCTACCCGTCGTTTCGCCCAGCACTGATTTCACCAACATAGGTAAGCCTCCATGTATATTTCCCAAATCTGGCATAGCCAAATCCGGCACCGCCATCAAGGCAAAAAGTAATACCAGCAATCCGGCAAATCCAGCGGAGAGAAGGGCCTGCAAAATTGCGCGGGGAGCCTTTTTGCGGGGATCATGCGTTTCTTCAGCAAGTGTTCCGGCAGTATCGAATCCGTAAAGAACATAAGAAGCTGTCAAAGCAGTGGCTGCCATAAAAATAGTCACATCGGGAAAAGATTTGAATTCAGATCCGCTATTTTGAATGTTAACGACAGCATCGACTGGAGATCTTACTCTGCTTAAAAAAAGAAGCACTATCAATATGATAATTCCAACCAGTTCGGCAAAGACTCCAATATTATTGATCACCGCCAGCAGCTTAATTCCCCTGGCATTGATGATCGTACTAATTACTATTAGAATCGAACCTAATAAAATGGCATTTATCGCAGCCGATTTTGCGTCAGTTGAGGTTCCAATTACCTGGAAAGAACTTGAAATTTGAGGCAAGCTAACCTGGAGTGCCATCGCAACGGCAGCAATGGTGGTAATAAGACAAGCCAGGTAAATCCATCCCGTCATCCATCCAAGAAAAGGACTTCCCGTAAACTTTGCCCATTGATACACGCCGCCAGATAACGGAAACCTGGAAGCCAGTTCTGCAAAACAGAGCGCCACCAACAGTTGACCCGCCAATACAAAAGGCCAGGTCCAGAAAAATCCGGGTCCTGCAACCCCATAACCCAAATGAAACATCTGGAAAAGGCCCGTAAGAATAGAAATGTAAGAAAAGCCTGCAGCAAAACTTGAGAAGCTACCCATGGAGCGTCTTAATTCCTGTCGATAACCAAACCTGGCAAGATCGTTATTGTCAGTAACCGGAGAATCCTTCATAGCTGAATTGCAGTTGTTGGTCTTATTACTTTATCAAATTGAATGAATCCTTGCGCGTGTTTTAAATTTTCCGAGGTCCATCCAAATTTTTATGGTCGTCACTCCAATGGAATATTGAATAGCAAACTTAACTTTATGTTTTAGCTTAGTAATTGGATCTGACTCCAATTTATAAAAAATATCACCATGCCCTCAGTCGGAATTGACACAAACTTCACGCTACCTTCGCGCTTTTATACGAGCACTGAAATTTTCGAGGAAGAACTTGAACGGATTTTCTATCGTCGATGGATATATGTGGCCTGCGAAGCCGACATTCCGAAAGCAGGAGATTACGTTGCATTAAAAATTGGAGCGCGATCTTTTTTTCTGCAACGTACTGAGCGCGGAGAAGTGAAAGGATTTTACAATGTATGCAGACACCGCGGCCACGAACTGGTGGCTGGAGATAGAGGCAACTGCCGCCGGCTGATTTGTCCCTACCACAACTGGACCTACAACCTCGACGGAGATCTGCTGGTTGCGCGCGGTATGATTCCTGACTTTCCAAAGGAGGATTTCGGATTGAACGCAATAGAGGTCGCCGTGATTGGCGGGCTTATTTATGTTTGTCTTACTACTCCCGCTCCCGATGATATCGAAGAGGTGCGCAGCAGACTTGAACCTTATCTCGCCCCCTACGAGCTACCTAAGACCAAAATAGCCTGTCAGAAAGATATTATTGAAGCCTGCAACTGGAAACTCGTCATAGAAAATAATAGGGAATGTCTGCATTGCCCGAGCAATCATCCAGAACTGCTGGTACCACTTTATAGCTCCGGTTTTGGCAAAGGTCTCGACAGGGATAATGTACAACCCGATGAGCAACGCTTCCAGGAAAGGCTCCGAGAAAAAGAGAGCGAGTGGGAAAATCTCGGTCTTCCTTACGAGTTGCTGGAGTTCCCGGATGGCCTATGGTTCCGCACGGTGCGACTTCCTCTGGCCAACCAGTGCATATCTCACACTCTGAAACCGGAGCATGCTTGCAAAAAGCTGCTCGGCAATTTCAAGCGACCGGAAGGAAGCGGACTTTCATTGTGGACACACCCCAATTCTTGGAATCATTTTTTGAGCGACCACATCGTCACCTTCGCTGTGTTCCCGCTTTCAGTCGACCGGACTCTCGTGCGGACCAAGTGGCTCGTCGCGGCCGACGCAGTAGAAGGGGTTGACTATGACCTTGACAACCTCACTATGGTCTGGACCCAGACTAACGCGCAGGATCAGAGCCTGGCAGAGGGCGCTTACCGGGGCATTTGCTCGGGTGGCTACAAGCCTGGTCCGCTTGCCGAAGAAGAGTACCTCGTGAGGCAGTTTCTCTCGTGGTATAGCGATCAACTCACATTAACTCCGGGGCACTGATGCCAAAAATTGTAATCATAGGAGCCGGTATCGTTGGCTGTTCATTGGCCGACGAGCTAACCCAACGTGGATACTGCGATCTGATAGTCATCGAAAAAGGTAAGCGGTGGAATCCAGGCGGCTCGACATCACATGCACCGGGTGTTGTTTTCCAGACCAATGGATCGCGCACCATGGCGCAGTTCGCCCGACAAACGGTTGAAAAGCTTTATAACCTTCACCATAGCGGGGAAACCTGTTTCCTTAAAGTTGGCAGCATGGAGATCGCAACGACGGCCGAGCGCCTTGCCGACCTTCATCGTAGGGCGGGATTCGCCTTGTCCGCGGGGGTTAACGCACGCGTGATATCTCCTGATGAAGCATTGAATTTGCATCCACTTCTTAATCATAAGAAGATACTTGGTGCTCTATACGTGCCAGATGATGGGATTGCCCGGGCAATACTGGCTGACGAAGTAATGGGTGAGCGATCGATCAATCGCGGAGCGCAATTCATATGGGACTGCGAGGTCACTGCTATCGATCAGCGTGACGGTCGTGTTACCGGAATTCAAACTACACAAGGATCTTTTCCAGCAGATATCGTTGTTTCCTGCGCTGGAATATGGGGGCCAAAGATTGGAGCGATGGTAGGAATGTCGAAAGCTATACAGCCCTTGGCTCACCAGCTTTGCTACACAGCGCCCATGCCCGAACTGGCATCCTATAAGAGTGAAGCTGAGTTACCTGTGCTTCGTCACCAGGGTTCTGATCTTTACTTTAAGCAGAGAGGACAGAGTCTCGCGGTCGGCTGGTATGGACACAGACCTCTTCCCGTGAGAGCTGAGGATATTCTTTCTTGCGAACTCGCCGAAGTAATGCCAAGCCAGATGTCATTCACTCCCAAGGATTGGAAGGGCGCCATGGAGCGTGCAGTCGAAGTCATTCCCGCACTTGCGAATAGCGAGATTGTTGAATCGATGAATGGATTGTTTTCATTTACTGTTGACAACTTTCCATTGATGGGGGAATGGTGGGGGTTGAAAGGTTTTTGGGTTGCTGAGGCAGTGTGGATCACACATGGATGTGGTGTTGCACGAGCAATGGCTGAGTGGATCGTCAATGGTCACCCTTCGCTGGCCGTACATGAATGCGACGTTAACAGATTTGAGACCCACCAGATGGGACCTTTGCATATTGAGGAGCGCGGCGCGCAGAATTATATTGAGGTATACGACCTCTTGCATCCGCTACAGCCAATGGAGTCGCCTCGCCCGATACGCACTACTGGTTTTTATCCGCGTCAGCAGGAACTCGGTGGCTTCTTCCTGGAAGCCTCGGGATACGAGCGACCGCAATGGTATGAGGCCAATGCCGATCTGCTGGCACGGTACAAATCTCCACCGCGAGACGAGTGGAGTTCAAAATTCTGGTCACCGATCATCGGTGCTGAAGCCCAGGCAGTCAGGGATGGTGTTGGTTTATTCGATATCACAACCCTGAAACGCATTGAGGTTATCGGCAAAGGCGCAATGGAATTTCTTGAAAGATATACAACCGGTAACCTGCGAAAGAAACCTGGTTCCATCACCTATTGCCTGATGCTTAACGAAAGGGGTGGCATCATGAGCGATATTACTGTTATGCGACGTGGTGATCACGACTTTTTTGTCGGCGTGAACAGCAACATCGAAATCAATTACCTGAGACAGGTAGCACCAGGCACGGTGCATGTGCGAGACATTACCGCCGGGACCATTGGGCTGGGACTGTTCGGACCCAAGTCACGCGACCTCGTTCAGTCTTTGACGAGGGATGATCTGAGCAATGAAGCACTTGGTTATTTCAAATTAAAAAACACGTACCTCGGCCATGTACCTGTGATGCTGTGCAGGCTCTCCTATGTGGGTGAGCTGGGATATGAGATTTACACCACTGCCGACTTTGCTTTGAAACTTTGGGACACTTTGTGGCACGCAGGAAAAAAATACGGACTCATTGCAGCTGGCAGGGGAGCATTCAACTCTATGCGACTTGAAAAAGGATATCGCAGTTACGGGATGGATATGAACAGTGAACACAATCCCCATGAAGCGGGGCTGACCTTTGCAGTCCGTAAGGGTGAAGGATATAGAGGCGCCGAGGCTTTAAAAGAAGTCAATCCAAACACCCTGAGCAGGCGTTTAGTATGCCTGGTGCTTGTGAATCCGGAGCATGTTGTTCTGGGAAAAGAACCAGTCCTGCACCACGGAAAAGTTGTAGGTTATGTCACAAGTGCTTATTTCGGCCATACCATTGGCAGGCAACTCGCCTATGCCTGGGTGCCTGCAGAATTGAGCACTCAAGGTACGCGCCTTTCTATCCGGTATTTCAACTGCGATTACCCTGCCACCGTAGGACAAGATCCGCAGTTCGATCCACAAATGACCCGATTGAAATCATGACGAATACGCACGATACTTTGCTTCCCGGCATCATCGGACGAAGGCGAGCAGCAACTCTGCCGGAGCAGCCGCCACAGCTGTGGAAATCGGTGAAGCCGAAGAAAGCGTACGATGCAGTAATCGTGGGCGGTGGTGGTCATGGACTTGCAACCGCCTATTACCTGGCAAAAAATCATGGTCTTACCAACATCGCGATTCTGGAGAAGGGCTGGCTCGCAGGGGGCAATATTGCCCGCAACACGACCATCATCCGCTCGAATTATTTGTGGGACGAATCGACGGCCATCTACGAGCACTCATTAAAATTGTGGGAGACCCTGGAAGAAGATCTCGGTTATGAAATGTTTTTCAGCCAGCGTGGTGTGCTCACGCTTGCACATTCAGTAAGTGATGTACGATCGAAGCGCAGGAATTTCTATGCGAATGCCCTTAACGCCATTGACAGCGAATGGCTCACTCCCGCAGAGGTGAAGAAACTTGTGCCGATCATCAACATCAGTCAAGATGTCCGGTATCCGGTTCATGGTGCAACTTACCAGCCACGTGGAGGAATCGCCAAACATGACTGGGTCGCCTGGGGTTATGCGAAAGCAGCAAGCGACCTTGGTGTTGATATCATACAGGGAACCGAAGTGACAGGCTTTGATATCCGGGATAATAAGGTCCAGGCGGTACGTACTTCGCAGGGAACGATTGCAGCTGGGAAGGTGGGCCTTGTTGCGGCAGGTCATTCCTCGATATTGGCCAATCTCGCCGGATTCTCTATCCCGATTCAGAGCAGACCATTGCAGGCACTTGTCAGTGCACTCCATGAACAGGTGCTCAATACCGTGGTGATGAGCGGTGCTGTCCATGTTTATGTCAGCCAGGCCCACAAGGGCGAACTGGTACTGGGAGCAGGCACAGACTCCTTCAATTCCTATGCGCAGCGTGGCGGCTTCCACGTGATCGAACACCAGCTAGCAGCTGCAGTAGAATTGTTTCCAATCTTCTCCCGCGCGCAATTGGTGAGGACTTGGGGAGGGGTTGTTGATATAGCTCCAGATGCCTCGCCGATTGTTGGGCTCACCCCAGTGGAGAATCTGTTCATCAACACCGGTTGGGGAACAGGTGGTTTCAAGGCTACGCCTGGCTCAGGCTGGGTCATGGCGTACACGATGGCACACGGTACTCCTCATGAATTAAACCAACCCTTCACACTCGACCGATTCGTGACGGGGCATCTTATCGATGAACATGGAGCGGCGGGAGTTGCTCACTAAAAGATTTTTTATGCTTCACATTCCTTGTCCATACTGTGGCCTTCGCAACGAAACCGAGTTCCATTACGGAGCTGAAGCTGGTGTAGCCTACCCGGATCCTAATGCACTAACCGACAGGGAATGGGGGAAATATCTTCACATCCGTGCCAACCCCAAGGGATGGCTTGCCGAGCGATGGGTACACTTTGCCGGATGTGGGCGGTGGTTTAATCTTTGGCGCAATACTATTACGCATGAGATCGGACCAGTATATCTTCCCTTTACGACCCAACCAAAAGCGCCTGGTAATCCCGGGCAGGAGGGCTCCAGGGCATGAGTGAAATTTCATTCAGTTTTGATGATAAAATATACAAAGGGCAACAAGGTGAGCCGATGGCGGCAGCCTTGCTCCGCAGCGGGATGGTGTCGATAACTAATAGCACTTATCATGGCCGTCCACGTGGCGTCATCGGATTGGGGGTTGAAGAACCAAATGCGCTCGTTCAGTTGGTATCAGGTACGAAAGAATCGTTGCTTCCGGCTACTATGATTGAAGTGACAGATGGGCTTGCTGCACGTAGTCTCACAGGCGTTGGTACTCTACCTGAGCTGCCGGATGAAGCACGTTATGACAAGACCAATTACTATGTTGATACAATAATTATAGGCGCAGGTATTGCAGGACTTAAGGCAGCAGATGAACATCTCCGTGCCGGCCGTGAAGTGTTGTTGATCGATGATCAGCCAGCACCTGGCGGTCATCTCCGACATCTTGGATTAGAATTACCAACCGCCCTAAAGGCTATTCTCACGCATGGAAATCTCACTTATCTGCGCAGGTGCACTGCAGTTGGCTTATATGACCAAAATTATGTTGTGGCCATAGAGCGGCGAAGCGATCATTCTGCAAACGCGTCGGCCAAGGGTGCGCGCATTCGTGTCTGGCATATTCGTGCCGATCAGGTCGTGCTGGCGCCAGGTGCGTTCCAACGTCCATTGATCTTTGCCAACAATGACAGACCTGGAATCATGCTCTCTCACGCAGCAGCTACGTTCGTTGCTGTTCATGGTGTTAAGATATTCAAGCGTGCAGTGGTTACCACTGTCGATAACCAGGGATATCGTGATGCGCTTAGGCTTCATCGTAAGGGAGTACAAATTCAGGGTATTTATGATGCGCGGACGAGCGCCAAAGGTTCCAGTGTCGATGCAGCAAGGGCAGCAGGCATTCCTGTCCGCTTTCGCTTTAGTGTTCTTGATACAAAATCCGATGCACAAGGGCAATGCAGTAGTGTTGTTATTCAGGACCTCGATACAAACGAAACATCTCAAATAGATGCCGATCTGCTCGCAGTATCCGGGGGTTGGACTCCGATCGTAGATCTGGCAACTCATATCGGTATCAACCCGAAGTGGAGTGATAAACATGCTGCATTTCTGGTAAATCATTCCAGCGATCAACTTCGCACTGTCGGTATGTTGGCCGGTGACTTCGGAGGCGATGACGATGCATCGATATTCTTCGGGCCTGAGCTTAATACCGAGCAAGCGCTTCACGCATACATCGATTTGCAACGCGATACAACATTACATGATCTGCGCCGCGCAGTAGGAGCGGGGTTGTCAAGTATCGAGCATATCAAAAGATACACTACCATCGGTACAGCACATGATCAGGGTAAGACCAGTGGCATGCTCACCATCGGCGCGCTTTGCCAACTATCCGGACGATCACCTTCGGATGTTGGTACCCTTTCCTTCCGACCGCCTTATGTCCCAGTGCCTTTCGCTGCACTTGCAGGACGGGAACGTGGATTGCTTTCTGATCCTATTCGGATTACATCGCTCCATCAATGGCATGTTGAAGCTGGTGCAATTTTCGAAGACGTGGGGCAATGGAAGCGACCGTGGTATTTTCCAAAGCCCGGAGAGAGTATGGAAGATGCGGTTAAGCGAGAATGCGTAGCAGCGAGAGAAGGAGTTGCTGTTATGGATGCTTCCACCCTGGGAAAAATTGATATCCAGGGTCCGGATGCTGCGATATTCCTCGATCGCATTTATACAAATCTCTTCTCAACATTACCGGAGGGGCAATGCCGCTATGGATTGATGTGCAAGGCTGATGGAATCGTCTTTGACGACGGTGTGACGACAAGACTGGGTAAAAACCATTTCCTGATGACCACCACCACGGGAAATGCTGCCGGGGTCCTGGCATGGCTGGAAGAGTGGCTGCAGACCGAGTGGCCTGAATTGAAAGTCTATTGCACCTCAGTTACAGAACATATTTCTACAATAGCGTTGGTGGGACCAAAAAGCAGGCAGCTTCTTCAGGAACTGGTCACAGACATCGATCTTTCAAAAGAATCATTTCCCTTTATGCACACCAGAATGGCGACTATCGACCGTATACCCGTGCGTATCGCGAGAATTTCTTTTTCAGGAGAACTGGCATTCGAGATCAATGTTGAATGGTGCTATGCCCGCCATATTTGGGATCGATTATGGTCCCTTGGACTCACCTATAACCTGACTGCTTATGGCACCGAGACCATGCACGTGCTGCGAGCAGAAAAAGGTTACATTATCGTCGGACAGGACACTGACGGAACTCAAACGCCGCATGACCTCAACATGTCCTGGATCGTCTCAAAGAAGAAAGAATTCATCGGGAAGCGCTCTTTTCAGCTACCGTATCTGAAGGCAGCCGGAAGATCGCAGTTGGTTGGTCTGCTAACAGAGAACCATGACGAAGTGATCCCAGAAGGAGCGTATATCACCATACTGAATGCACGCGCGGATGAGCAAGGTAAAATCCCCCATATCGGTTTCGTCACGAGTTCTTATTTTTCGCCTGCGGTTAACCGTTCGTTTGCACTGGCACTTGTGGCTGATGGACTGAACCGGATGGGTGAAGAAGTGGCCGTTCCTATTGGGAAAAAAATAATTAGAGCCACAATATGTGACTCTGTATTCGTTGATAAGGAAAACATCCTAAGAGACTCTTAAAACTCACACATGATCACTAAAGGTAGTCCGCTGGAAGGGATGAATATAGGGAATGTCGATACAGTATCCATTCGTGAATTGGCGGGACTGCATACCGTCGATCTTCGTGTGGCCCCCGGGACTCCTGCCCAAGCTGCAGTCCTTGAAGCGCTGGGTACAGATTTGCCAGTGAAAACAGGTCAGCTTAGTGAGAGAAAAGTATCCGGTGGAAAGGAAATACATCTATTGTGCCTTGCACCGGACTGGTGGCTTGTTGTAGGATTCCAGGAAGCTGTCCAGAGGCTCGAATTGTTGAAATTGAGGAACGAAATCCATTTCAGCATCGTTGATGTCAGCGGCCAGCGAACTACCATTGAATTAAAAGGACCTAAGGTTCGTGAAGTGCTTGCCCATCTTTGGGAACAGGATCTCCGTGAAAAAAATTTCCACGTTGGAAGTGTCTCCCAGGGATTGATGGCGAAGGCGCCGGTGATCGTCTGCCATGTCGCTCCGTTTCGTTATCGTGTCATGGTCCGAAGCTCTTTTGCTTTGCACTTATGGAGAGCCCTGGTAGATGCGGCGGAGGAGTGGATGTAAGCTGGCATAGAGAAGACAGGCGCGTGTTAGTGCATCATTATCGAATTCAATAACGATTATCGCTAGTCAATAACAAACATTCCATCTTTATAAATAATTTTTTCTGAATTATCGGCAAGCGTTGCAGTAACAGTTCTGTTAGCAGTACTCACGATATCGGTATGAACTTTAGGACAGGAATTGTAACCCATGTCCTTCCATTGTTGTTCTGATACCTTTGATATGTCACCGGTAAACGTGTCTTTATAGGCATTACCAAGTGCGATATGCGTGTTGCCAAATTCACCGCCAACGTTCTCATCAAACAAAGTAGTTGCCATAAATTTTGTTATCCGTGAATGACGTTTATCGGTTAAAGAATATTCTCCAACCTTGTTCGCGTTTTCCTGCGCAATCATTTCCTTGAGTGCATCTTCATTTTCTGTTGCAGAAGAATTTACTACTACTCCATCTTTAAACTGGAGATGTACGCCTGCGATCCTTTTTCCGGAATAATATAAGGGCTGATTAAAAGTAATATGGCCATTTGTTCCTCTCCAGTCAGGAGAAGTAAATATCTCAAAACTTGGAATATTCTTGCCACCTCCGCTTAGCCATTTGCGATGTTTACCTAACCTGATTTCAAGATTAACATCATTACCTTTTATGTGCAGCTTCTCTATTTGCAACGCGTCCAGTTTATTTTTTATTTCTTCTATCTCCGCCTGGACTTGCTTCCATCTGGCTACCGGATCATCTTCCCTAAGGTAACAGGCTTCAATTATTTGCTCCCAGTATTCATCGAGGGTTAAGCCTGCTTCATCAGCCATCGACTGCGTACCATAAAGACACAAACTCCATGAAAGCTTTGCTTCTTGCTCTTTCTTTTCGCGCATTTGAAACCATGGAGCTTTTGCACTATTCATCATGCTTATTTTAGACGATGAGAGTCCTTCAAAAACATGGATGTCCGGTTCTGCAACGATGAAAAGAATATGATCTGTAGAATCAACTATCCCTTGCCAGTATGGTGCTGCAAAAAAAGAAACCTGTTCATCAGTGCCATTCTGGAGAAGAAAACGGGTAAGGCTGGTTTGACGGATGTTATCAGGTAAATACTGGGTGATCAAATTTCCACCAGCTGCATAAACTTCTTTTGCTATCGCCATGAACAGGTCTTTTGCACATTCCTGTGCTACGAGATAAATGGTATCGCCTTTACTGATTCCCTTGCCATTGTTCAATGCATAAAGAACCATTACCTGTCCATATTTTTTCAGCAGATTATCGTTGAGTTTATACATATTTGGGTGTTTCAGAACAGCGAAATTATTTAAACTCTATTGACATTGAACTCGCGCTTCAAACAAGACCTCCATTTCATTTAAATTTTTTCGCAGTTTGTTCTTCCCTAGTGAAAATTTTTTGTCCACCACGAGACTATTCCATGATTGGTTTGTCCTTCCCCGTAGCGTTGTGTAACTTAAATGCTATAAATACCATAACAATGAAGGCAACGTCAAGAAGGAAAATAATCAAAACCCTTGCGATGGGCACGGCAGGCTTGCTATTTTCTCCCAATCCATTGTTGGCTTGCACTCGCAGGAAGAAAGACAAACTCGGTATCGCATTGGTAGGGCTGGGTTATTACAGTACCGATCTTCTCGCTCCTGCGCTTCAACAAACAAAGAACTGTTACCTCGCCGGAATCGTAACCGGAACACCGTCAAAAGCCGAAGCGTGGCAAAAGAAGTATAACATACCTGATAAAAATATTTTCAATTACCAAACATATGATCAACTCGCCAATAACGATGAAATAGATATTGTCTATGTTGTTCTTCCTCCTTCGATGCACAAAGAATACGTAGTGCGTGGCGCTAATGCAGGCAAACACGTGTTTTGCGAAAAGCCGATGGCCATCACTTCCGATGAATGCCAGGCAATGATTGATGCTTGCAAATCAATGAAGAGAAAATTAGCCATAGGATACCGGCTCCAGCATGAGCCCAACACACAAGCGTATAGAAAAATCGTAAAAAATCAATCACTCGGAAAAGTAAAGAAAGTGAGTTGCGCGGCGGGTTACACCGAGAACAGGACAAATCATTGGAAACAAAAAAAAGAAATGGGTGGAGGAGTTATGTATGATATGGGCGTCTATCCGATCCAGGGCGTACGGATGGGAACAGGAATGGAACCTATTGCAGTTGTTTCGGCGCAAACATCTACCAACCGGCCGGAGATTTACAAAGATGGCCTTGATGAAATCGCGATAGCAACGCTCGAATTTCCAGGTGGTGTAGTGGCCGATATCAAAACGAGCTTTGCAGAAAACATCAACTTTTTGAATATCACCTGCGACAAGGGAGAGATCAGAGTGGCTCCTTATCAATCTTATGCCGGAGTTAGCGGTACAAGTCCTCTCGGCGAAATTAATTTTCCATATAATGTTCCCTGGCAACAGGCCAAACAAATGGATGATGACTGCCTGTCGATCATGAATAATCAATACATGCAAGTTCCGGGCGAAGAAGGTCAAAGAGACATACGGATCGTCGAAGCGGTGTATGCTGTTGCTAAGACCGGGCAGCGAGAAAAGGTATAGAAACGGTCATAAAGTTAATGAGGCTACCATTTTATATTTGTTATTCTTCGAATCGAATCAATCGGTTTCATTTTAATGCAACGGGATCTTTATTCACGAACCCTTCTGAATAAATGTCTTTCTAATTATCTCCAGGTATGAAAACTTATACCGAATTTTTTTCCCAGCAATAACTTTCGCCAGTTAACGAACACGAACCCACAAATAAGACTACTCCCACATTTCGAAAAGAACTGACTAGTCTCAACCATTGTTTTGACCCACGTCATAAAAACGAAACACTAATGTGTTATAGGTTAGCAGTGTCAAATTCTTGACATCCAACTAAAATATTGTGTTATGAGATTTAATAATAAAAATAATACACCATTACTTGTTATTCTTGCCACGCTGATAGCAGGATATGCTTATATAGCATCCTGCACTCACGACGATGCGCTGATCGAGTCCAATGGCCCCGCCATTGCAAGAGGCACCCAGGTCCTCCAGTTTCCTACTGATACGAAAGTAAGTTTCGACAAGACACATTCCAATGTCGGTTGGGAAACTGCATACCTTGGCGATCTTTCCCTGTTAACGGGGCGTTTTGACACGATGGGATTTACTGCCTTCAATTTTGATGAAGCAAATCCAGCGAACACAAATTTTGAAGCGTGGGTTTGGATAAACCAGGTAAATACCTCCGAGCCCAGACGTGATACCGGGTGCCTGCAAACCACCTTTGGAACAACAAACAGCATGACGACAGAGGCTGCCAACATCGCCACTGTTAAGTCTAAATCGATTGAGTTTAGCCCCACAGATAATGGATACATCGTGAAGTTCGATCTTACTTTTCATGGGGTCACCAACGAATTAACGGGCAAACTATTTTATGATGGCCTCACTGTTACCGGCAGTGGCGCTACTGCGAAGAATGTTTATGGCTTCAGTTTCGATTTCCAATTTTTAGCCATTTCAGATTTCGGGATTGTTTCAAACAATATTGGTGACCAGATCACGGTGAAGTGCAATGCCATTTTCCGACAGACCCAGTAGCGATGTGATAGAATAAGTACCACGCAAAATCAAATGATTTTCAAAAAAACTAAATTATGAAATCAAGAATAATAATATCGCTTATTTCGGTCATTTTGATCACGGGTCTTTCTGGTTGTTATAAGGATATCATCAGTCCCGGCCAGGATCCAAATGGTCCGCCGCAGTATGTAAGCTTTAGTGGAGACCTGCAGCCAATTTTTACTGCCAATTGCTCTCTTAGTGGCTGCCATGATGGTGCTTCTCACGACCCGGCATTAACAAGTGACCTCTCATATGATGCTCTCGTCAATGGAGGGTTCGTCGATGTGGTTGTACCTGCCAACAGTATTTTATATGGTGAAGTGAAATCGGGCGGTATGCCTCCAACCGGTGCACTGAAGAGTTCTGACGTTCAGAAAATCCTTGATTGGATTCGTAATGGTGCGCCTAATAACTAACGGCAAAACTTACTCACATGAAATCGATATTGATAAACATAAAAAAATGGATGATAAAAGCTGCTTGTCTTTGTGCGTTATTCAATTTTCATTCGGTAATAATGGCACAGAACACCGACAGCACTGCGATTGCTGCCAATGACAGTCTTGATGCGCCACTACAGGCGAGCAAACCAAAACCAGTGCGAGAATTGTTTGAAAGCGTCTGGATCATCGACAATCAAACAGTGATTGTTCCTATTCCAAAGACTTTCGAAATGGATATCAATCACCGCTTTGGCACCCTGGAAAATGGGTACAAAGATTTTTACGGCCTTTTTGCTTCTTCGAACATACGGTTGGGGTTTAGTTACGTTCCGATGAAAGACCTGATGGTAGGCGTCGCCATAACTAAGGCAAACATGACGTGGGAAGGATATGCCAAATATGCTATCCTCAAACAAACCAAGGGGCAATACCCGGTAAGCATATCGTATTACGGCAACATGGCCGTTGATACACGTACAAAGGATCATTTTGTTC
>DASYSW010000008.1:0-4547 GCA_036002905.1 Chitinophagaceae bacterium | reverse complement strand
TATTATTTATCTGGTTAACGGAATCAATGCTTCTCACCGAGCTAGTTGGATCAAAAAAGCTTGTAAGTGATTTAAGATTACCATCGCCATTGCTGTTATTTAAGTTCGTTAGCAGGTTCAATGAGAAAGTTCTTCCTTTCTTACGAAACTTCTTTCGGAATAAAATATTTGTGTTCAGGTTATATCCCTCACCGTTTGCCAGGTTACTACTATTTCCATCATTGATCACTGCTCCCTGTTCTGACAAGGTGGTGTAATCTGACAGTGTCTTATTTCTCGTTTTTTGATAACTAAATGAAGGTGTAATTTTTAATGAGGTAAATGAGTCGATCTGGTAATCCGCATTGAGATTTAAACGGTGATTATTATTAAGGTTGTCTGCGTATGAATTTTGTTTGTAAATATTAGCCGGTGCAAAATATTGTCTCAAAACGTTGCTAATGCGATTTGGATTATAGCGGCTGTAGAAATAGTTACTCTGGAAATCTGTTTTTGTTCCGATGATGTTATTATAGTTGACTCCGCCACCGAAGATTGTATTGATACCTGTGTTATTACTGCCCAGGAGGCCAGCAAGCGCATCGTTGTCGCCGATAGTGAGGTTAATGTTACCGCCACCATTTTTTAACTGATTCAATGCGCCGGTAAAATTTAGAACATCCATAAACGAAAACCCGTCTGCATTTGTATTATTGCCCATGCCAATGACCGACATTTGCCTGGCTCCTTTGAAAGAATTCACATTGAATTTCCCCTGGTAGCGTTCATCAGTTCCTGCCCCCGCGTTTATTTTTCCAAAAACTCCTTTCTTTTTATCCTTTTTCAATTTCAAATTGATGGTTTTTTCACTGTTGCCATCATCAAATCCCGTCAGCTGTGCCTGGTCACTAAGTTTGTCATATACCTGGACTTTGTCAATTGCGTCGGCAGGTAAATTTGTCGTGGCAATTTTCGGATCATTTCCAAAAAATTCCTTTCCATCCACCAGGACCTTTTGCACTTTCTCACCTTGTGCTTTTACAGTTCCATCCTTTTCCACTTTTACGCCCGGCAACCTTTTTAAAAGGTCTTCAACACTTGCATTGGGTTGCGTTTTGAAAGAGCCGGCATTATATTGAATGGTATCTCCGATCAACGTAACCGGAGGCGCCTCGCTGGTTACGATCACTTCGCTGAGGACTTTCATTCGGTCAGTCATTATGATCTGTCCGAAGTCAATGACCTTATGCTGGTCGTCGATACTAAAAGGACGGTAGACGTTGTGATAGTTTACATGGGTCATCAACAACCTGTATTCGCCATTTTGTATTCCTGTTAATTCAAACTTGCCATTGTTATCAGTCATGGTAAAACTAATAAGAGAAGAATCTTTCTTCTGCATAAGTGTGATCGTAGCGTTGCTTATAGGTTGCCGGGTTGCTGTGTCGAAAGCAACACCTTTAATAATTCCATTTTTTTGAGAGAAAGCGACTGCGCAAAAGAGGAAGACTGGGATAAAAAGGATTCGTCTCATAGCTGTTGAAATTGCAGCTACGAAAATATTCTTAGAGCAACTCAAACAGGGTTAACTATTCTTGGTTTAAGGTTAAACAAGGTTAAGAAATCAAGCGTAATAAAAGGAGAAGTATTGGTCAATTTTTGCTGATGAGGAACCAAAACGGTTTTAGCAATGGTTGGCGGAATGCCTCCAAAAGTTTTTCGGTCCTTTGTGTGATCCGGTTCCTGCGGACGAGTTCATGGGCTTTGCAAAATTCATGTGGCAAGTCAGTGCGGCGCAAGATCTTGTTTAAAGAATCTACTTCCTGATCAATCGCTTGCTGGCTCATGAATTCGTTTTTGAACAATACTAAAAGATCCCGATCAGGAGTGGATTTCATTTCGCTAGCTGTTTAATAACCTGACATTCCTTTATGACTTGGACAACCACAATTGCTGCCTTTGCCTGTGCCGGAATAGTAGTTCTTATTACAGCCAAAGGCAAGGATTGTTCCCAATAGGAGCAAAAGGACAATTATTTTGTTTTTCCGTTTCATAAATGGGATTTCTAAATTAAAACTATTTTACAAGCAAAATAGTATACTCTGGCAAAAATTTAAAAAATCATGACCGAAGGCAAGGATGAAAAATTGCGACGTAAAATCCGCATCCTGGTCGCCCCATTGGACTGGGGCCTGGGTCATACTACACGCTGTATTCCAATCGTAAAAGAATTTCTGGCGAATGATTGCGATGTATGGCTGGCCGGGGACAGTATCCAGGAAGTGTTATTACGCTCAGAATTTCCTGGCCTGCCTTTTTTATCGCTCCCCGGTTATAATATTCAATACGCAAAAAACCCGGGGGGCCTCTTATGGAAATTGATTTTGCAAGCTCCACGCATTATTTCTTCGCTGAAGGCTGAACACCGATGGCTAAGGCGCGCAATAGAGAATCAAGGATATGACGCAGTGATCTCCGATAACCGATTCGGCTTATATCATTCTTCCGTGCCATGCGTATTTCTCACTCATCAATTAAGCATAGAGAGCCCGTTGGGAAGATGGAATGAAACGATTTTACAAAAATTGAATTATAAATACGTCAATCGTTTTACCGAATGCTGGGTCCCTGATCTTGAAGGAGAGAATAACCTCGCGGGCAAATTATCCCATCCAACTATTCTACCCCGGGTGCCGGTAAAATATATTGATCCCCTTTCCAGGTTTGAAAAAAAGGAATTATCGGAGATAGAAGGCCGCCTTTTGTTCATTCTATCAGGTCCTGAACCACAGCGCACCATTTTAGAAAACAAGATCATTAATGAAGTGAGCCATTATCCCGGAACTGCTGCCATTGTCAGGGGGCTACCGTCATCCCAATCGGTTATTCCATCGTCAGGAATGATCAAGGTTTACAATCATCTTTCCGCGAGGGAATTGAATGAAGAAATGGAAAAAGCAGACTGGGTCATCAGTCGCTCGGGCTATAGCACAATAATGGACCTGGCAAAACTGCAGAAGAAAAGTATATTGATCCCTACGCCCGGGCAGACAGAACAGGAGTATCTCGCCGAGTCCCTTTTACAAAAAAAAGAAGCATACACCGTTGAACAAAAACAATTCGTTTTAAATGCCGTTGTGGATGAAGCAAAGAAATTCAACCACAGATTTTCTTCATTGGGACATCCGAACAGACTTCGGATAGCAGTTAGAAATTTTTTGGATTCTATTATGGTGCAACAATAGACGATTTGTTAGACATTTATTCCCCTTTTCTCAATATAGTAATGCCAAAAAAGCATTGTAGCAATGGAGCGATAAGGTCTCCATTTCTCTGCCAGTTTCAAAAGTTCTTCCTGTTTTGTTTCTTTAGGTAATTGTTTTACTTCTTTCAATGCCTTTACCATTGCAAGGTCGCCGAGAGGAAAGACATCTGCTCGTTGCAAGGCAAACAAGAGATACACGTCCACTGTCCAGTCACCAATTCCCTTTATGGTTTTTAGCTGCTGTCGAATTTCTGCATCGTCGAGATCAGGGAAGTTTTTTAGCATAACCTCCCTGGAGACGATTGCGTTACCCAGGCACCTCGCATAAACCGTTTTCTGCCGGCTGAAATAGCAGGCTTTTAATTCTTCGTCGGAAAGGGCGAGCAATTTTTTAGGAGTAATGGTCCCTATTTTTTCTTTTAGCTTATTCAATGCTGCTCTTGCAGAAGCCAGTGAGACCTGCTGCTCGAGAATGATATGAATAAGAGTTTGAAAATTTGCTTTCCTTGTCCAAATTGGTGGATACCCGAATTGTTTTATAATAGATTTAAGATGCTTGTCTTTTCTTGCCAGTTGATCGCAGATGGAGTGAAAATTATGCCCGTCAAAGGTCAGGTGCATTTATCTCTTAGTCTTAAATTTTTCAATAGCATTTTTTGTAAAAGAGCTCAACACTAATTTTCCGCTGATCGCCGCTCTCTCCAGTAACAGTTGATCCCAATTTTCTGTTCCCTTCCAGAATATCTTTTTCATTTCAGCCATTGCTGCAGGACTGGAGTGAAGCAGTGTGTGTATCAATCTGGAAAGTGATTCATCCATGCCGTCTGCTTTGTCATGAACCTCTGCAAATAAACCTTTGCGACCAGCCCATTGGGCGCTGCGCCACATGCCAGCGTCAACAGCCAGCTGAGCGAAGGCAGAGATCCCGATCTTTCTTTCTACCACTGGTCCTACTACAAAAGGTCCGATCCCAATAGTGAGCTCACTTAGTTTTATTTCTGCGTGCTCTGTAGCTATTGCATAGTCAGCGGCGGCCACGAGACCTACGCCTCCTCCAACGCATTTTCCTTGCACACGGGCGATAATGAATTTAGGACAGGTTCGCATAGCATTGATGACATGTGCAAAGCCACTAAAAAATTGCAAACCCTGTTCGGCATTTTGAATGGCGATTAGCTCATCAAAAGAGGCACCAGAACAAAATACTTTTTCCCCGGCCGAGCTGAGGACGATCAGTTTTGTTTCATCATCATTGCCTGCACGGTGAATGGTTTGCGCCAGTTCGTCTAAAATTTTTAAAGGT
>DASYSW010000007.1:0-3287 GCA_036002905.1 Chitinophagaceae bacterium | reverse complement strand
TGAAAGCGATGTGATCTTCAAACATTCTTCGATTTGTTTCCTCCTTGCACTGTTTTCCCTGGATGATTTTTTTAAAATAAAAATATTTGTTATGAAAAAAGCAATTCCATTCTTTTCAATTCTCTTGATTTCTTTATTTGGTTACGGTCAGGCATATGAAAGTGCTGTGCAATATCAGGACAAATTACAGCCGGCTGCAGTCATTGAACTACCTTATCCACCTTCTGTTGTCGATGCAGCTATGAGTGATTACCTGTCGAAAAAGGGCAAGTCAAGGAGCAATCATATTAAAGGGTTCATCACTTTTAGAAATACGCAGCCAGTGCAAAACGACAGCGTCAATGCTGACCTGTATTTTAAAACGGAACACAAAAGCATGAAAGAAAAAGAAGTCACTGTCGTTTCTCTTTTACTTATGCCTATTGAAGCACAAAGCAATATGGGCAATCTTCATTACCTAGCTATGGATGATGCCAAGGCCTATTTAAACGGCCTGGCAACAGCCATTGATGCTTATAATCTTGAGCTAGCAATAAAAGACCAGAACGACGCCGTAATAAAAGCCGAAGCAAAATATAAGAGCCTGGCAGATGAAGGTGAAGACCTTGAGAACAAAAGAACAGGTATTGAGAAGAAAATTGCTGGCAATAAAAATGAACAACAGCAACAATTAAAGGAAGTAGAAAACCAAAAGCAAAAATTAACGCAACAGGTAAGCCAGAGAAAATCATAGTACAATTTCTCCACTGCTAAAAATAGTTACCGCTGTAAATATGAGGCGCTGGTTATGACAGTCAGCACACACTACAAACAATATTGAATAATCTAAAAGCAAAGTATGATAGATCCAAGAGAAGTAAGGGCCGGCAACTGGGTATTGAAAATTACCGGGACAGATACAAATGCTCAATCATTTTTTGAATACAGGGCAATTGCTCCTGATGAATACTATTATACGTTTGCAAATGTTTGCTTTCCTATCAAAATAACAACATCCATTTTAGGGCAAAGCGGCTTTAAACACGAGTTTGGCGATTGGTATATAAACAGGCCAGCGGAGGGTACAGATGACGGATTGCCTTTCCTGAGATATCATCATGCCGACTCTTGCTGGTACCTGGAAAAAAATAAGTTATGGTCGCAGCCGCTGTATGTACACCAATTGCAAAATCTTTTTTATGCTTTGTCGAATGAGGAGTTAAACATTCACTTAGGACATTTTAAAAACACCGTCCTGGCGGGACCAATTGATTTTTTTGTCAAGACTGATGAAAAAGATCACTGGGTTAAAGAACTTACCTAAAGATTCATAGGTGAACCAATAAATTATGTAAACATTTCCTGAAATGATGTAATGGTGGAGACATGTAAAGTGCTGATCTTCGAACCCGGTTTTTCACAGGAAATAGGAATTAGTCGTTCCTCTACTGAAGCCTGCAGGGTCAGCAACCTGCAGGTTTTCATCATTATGATAACTAACATAATGAGGCCCAATAGCGCTAACAAAAAGGTCATCTGTGTTATTTAGTATTACGTACGATTGTTTCAGAAAGCGAAGCCTTTGCTTTCCTGCGGGCCCACAATAGCCCTTTGTGTTTGGTGGGGATTTCATCTCCCAATAATTTCCCCAGGGGCTTCATGCCCTCTACCCGATCACAAATAATTTTAAGTATGGCTACAAAGGGAATTGATAAAAACATGCCTGCTACACCCCATAAAGCAGATCCAAGCAGAACAATTAGAATAGAGACAAGGGCATTGATCTGAACCTTGGATGACACAATTTTTGGTATTAGGAAATTATTATCGATGAATTGAATAATGATGTAGGCAATAATAATACCGAGCTGTGTAGAATACCCGTTCTTCGTGACCGTTGCCATCAATATAGGTAATGCAATAGCGATAATGCCACCAATATATGGCAGCATATTTAGAAGAGCGCCGATCAAACCCAGAAGAATGGCATATTTTACACCCAGGATGAGCAGGGCAGTTGAGTTCATTGCTGCCACAATAAGGGCTTCAATGAGTAAGCCGATCATGTAACTCTGGATAGCCGATTTGGTTTGTTTGAGAACATCAGCAACCTGTTTCGAGTTTTTTTCTGCAAAAGATTCGTATAAAAAGTCAAGGAGAAGCGCCTTGTAAAATAAAAGAAGAAAGATATATACCGGTAAGATGAAAACAATGAGCAAAGTGGTAACGGCGGAGCCCAACGTTTGGCCAACTAATGCCTTACTGCTGTTAAGCGCTTCGTTGATCAATGCAACTTGCCTATCGATGGAAATACCAAAGTTGGTATGCACCCAGGCCTGCAATTGCTTCAATAATTCGTAGAATTTGTCCTTAAGTATCGGGAAGTTTTCACTGAAGCCTATAACCTGGGAAGATATAAAATACATGATCCCTCCAAACACTAATAAAGCGATCAGCATTGAAAAAATGATGGCAAATATTTTTCCAACACCTTTTCGTTGAAATTGATTTACCAATGGATTGAGCAAAATAGCAATGATCAGCGCAAATGAAAACGGCACAAGAATGCTTCTTAGCATAGCCAGTGAATAGGCGAATAATACGAGGCCAAAAAGTATGGCTGTAGCTTTGAAATAGAAAGGGTATTCTTTGATCTGCATGACTAAAAGATAATCTATTCAGGGGATTCCACCGAATGGAGCTTCACCAGGCAGATGCTTTGTGGTAGAATTATTACGTAACTTTTCATAGCCGGTATCGTTTTCAAAAATAAGCGATGATCAGGCTACTAACACTTTCAAAACATGAGACTCCTTATCAAAAATATGGTGAGCCTTCGCTGCAAGATGATCGTAAAGGCTGAGTTGGAAAAAATGAACTTGCAATTTGCGGCAGTAGAATTGGGAGAAGTGGAAATCATTGGGGAGCTTTCGTCAAAGCAAGAGCAAGAGCTTAAAACCTCGTTATTGAGATCAGGGCTTGAGTTGCTTGAGGATAAAAAAAGCATGCTCATTGAAAAAATAAAGAATATTGTTGTTGAAATGATCCATTACAATGACGAGCCGCCTTTGCTAAACTTTTCCGCTTACCTGAGTGAAAAATTAAAGTATGATTATAATTATCTCTCTAATCTTTTTTCTGAGGTAAAGGGCACCACCATTGAACATTTCATTATTTCCCATAAAATTGAAAGGGCCAAAGAGCTGCTGATTTATAATGAACTTACGCTTACCGAAATTGCCGAGAAACTCCATTACAGCAATGTTGCGCATCTATCCAACCAGTTTAAAAAAGTCACTGGTTTAACT
>DASYSW010000006.1:0-11866 GCA_036002905.1 Chitinophagaceae bacterium | reverse complement strand
TTTTGTTTGTCCGCCCCGACTACTCCAGCCGCTCGTCGACCTCGGCGAGCGGAAATTCGCCCATTCACTTAAGTTTGTTTTTCCCAGCAGCACCGCGCCGGCTTCTCTCAGCTGTTTTACGATGAAAGCATCTTGAAGAGCGTGATTCCCTTCCAAAGCCAGGGCGCCCGCAGTTGTCATCATTTTATCAGCGGTATCAATATTGTCTTTTAGTAAAACCGGGATACCGTGAAGAGGACCCCTCACTTTTCCCGCTTTACGTTCTTTATCCATTTCATCTGCAATCCCAATTGCATCGGAGTTTATCTCAATTACAGAATTAATGATCGGTCCTTTTTTATCGATGTCATTGATCCGTTTTAAATATAGTTCAGTGATTGACCTGGACGTGTGTGTTCCACTTTGCATTTTTTGCTGAAGCTCGTCAATCGTATTCTCGTTAAGTTCAAAGTCTTCATACGATGCCGGCTGTACTGATTTCTTCGTTTCTTCATTTGTGCCGACAGGAGCATTACAGGCTAAGCCAAGCGTGGTTATGGTTAGCCCCGTGACTGAGCTGTTCTTAAGGAAATCTCGTCTGTTCATGATGGGAAAGATTAAGCGTTTGAAATCGATAGATTGCTTTCAAATGTACACAATGTTGGATGCAGTTTTTTCAAGCAATAGATACAAAGGGCCTTCTTCATGACTAACCTTTTTCAAAAATCAAAATAGGGGCTATGTCGCTCCATGCAATACTTAAAAAAACCGATTACAGCAGAATGCTTCCTAGGATTTAGAGTGTAATATTGCTAGCAGGTCCTTTTAAAAGACTTGGATAAATTCCAGTATATTTCTTATGGTCATTCCTCCGTTTATAAATATCGCCCGAATGCAAAAAAATAGCGCGATGTGTTTTTTGCTTGTGGTTGTAATTTTTATCGGCTGTCACCGCGGGGAGAGAACGTGGAGTTCTTATAAGGCTGATGCAGCAAGCAGTAGTTATTCGGCATTAAAGGAAATCAATAAACAGAATGTTCATCAATTAAAGTTGTCATGGACATTCAATCCAAATGATGCAGCGGAGGGTTCACGGTTTGGAGCCAGTCAATGTAACCCAATTATCATTGATGGGGTTATGTATGTGGCCTCTGCGCGCCACCGGATATATGCTATTAATGCCGGCAATGGGAAGCTCGTATGGTCATTTGATCCATTTAACGGAGGGCCTGGAGGAGGTTCTTTTCGGGGTGTCACTTATTGGGAAGATGGAAATGATAAAAGAATTTTATTTACCGGCGGCGATAATCTTTTTGCAATAAATGCCCGGACGGGAAAGCCTGTTCCTGGATTCGGCATAAACGGAAGAGTAAGTATGAACGTGGGGATGAGAGACGATCCCGAAAAAATATCGATAAAGCCTACATCACCCGGCATTGTTTACAAAGATTTACTGATACTTGGAAATGAAGTTTCAGAATTATATGGAGCACAGCCCGGCTATATACGAGCCTACAACGTCAGAACCGGCAAATTAGAATGGACTTTTCATACTGTGCCAAAGCCAGGCGAGATCGGATATGAAACCTGGCCAAAAGATGCCTGGAAATACGCCGGGGGTGCCAATTGCTGGGGTGGATTCAGCCTGGATGAAAAAAGAGGATGGGTATTTCTGGGAACAGGTTCTCCCTCATACGATTTTTACGGATACGATCGTATTGGAAAAAACCTCTTCGGCAACTGCGTAGTTGCTCTTGATGCGAAAAGCGGCAAATATATCTGGCATTTTCAAACCATTCATCACGATTTGTGGGATTATGATTTACCTGCTCCTCCGAATCTTGTTACCATAGAGAGGGATGGAAAAAAAATAGATGCGGTCGCACAGGTATCAAAGGTCGGGTTTCTATATGTGCTGGATCGTGAAACAGGAGAGCCATTATTTCCCATAGAAGAAAGACCGGTGCCGGTCTCTGATGTACCCGGAGAAGAAACCTGGCCAACACAACCCTTTCCTTTAAAGCCAAAACCATATTGCCGCCAGTACATGACAATAACAGATCTTTCTGATTTTTCAGTCGCATCACATGATTCATTGGTTAAGATGTTTAATGGCTTAAGGTATGACGGACTCTTTACACCTCCTTCTCTAAAAGGAACTTTGAATCTTCCGGGAACAATTGGCGGATCCGAATGGGGTGGCGCAGCGTATGATCCATCAACAAACATTATTTATTTGAAATCAAACGAATCTCCGGAAATTGATCTGCTGCAAAAAATTGATCTTGCCGGTACTCCGACCAATCTCTCTGTTCACGATGATGGAAAAAAAATCTATACCTCCTTTTGCAGTAGCTGTCATAAACCCGACAGGAAAGGAGACGAGCCCCTTTATCCGTCATTAGTTGATCTTAAAAAAAGAATGTCAGAAGCCGAAGCATTAAAGAAAATAAAAGACGGAAGCGGGAGAATGCCATCTTTCGCCGGCATTTTGAAGGGACATGAAGCAGGAATTATAGATTATTTATTTGAAAAAACTGATGAGCGTTCCTTACAAAAGGAAGCAAATCTCTCGGAGATAAGAAGTAACAGGCTATCGAAGACAGAAGTTAAAGAAGAAACGACAACATTGGATACAGCAACCACATATCTGAATATAACGGCTTATGCTCAGCTAAGAGATCCTGAAGACCGCCCTGCTATTAAACCGCCGTGGGGCACACTCAACGCCATTAACCTTAATACAGGTGAATACGAATGGATCATCCCTGTTGGGAATATTCCTGAGTTACAGAAAAAAGGTGAACCGATCACAGGCTCTACCGGTTCACCGGGTCCGATCGTAACCGGTGGCGGGCTTGTGTTCCTCGGGGGTTCCCGGGATAAGAAATTCCAGGCCTTTGATAAAGCTACTGGTAAGTTGCTGTGGGAAACAATCCTTCCGGGTTTTGTTTCTTCCACACCATGTACGTACAGGAGCAACGGAAAACAATACGTAGCCATATCGGTCTCCGGCAGTAGAGAATCGCCGGCAGGATATGTCATGGCTTTTGCATTACCGGATTAAATATTCAGAGCAGTCATTGGCGGGCTCATTCAATTTCGGCGAACCTTGCGCCGACTTGTTTGGGCCGGCACGTTGCAGGCTGGCAGCAAACAAACAGTGTGTTAGCCGCTGCTGTCTACTTACCTCTATTTAAGAAATCAGTTACAAATCGATTAAATGCGTCTGGCTTCTCCATATTACACATGTGTCCGGCATCCGCAATTTTCATTTCCAATGACTGCTTGATGTTGTTGTGCAGAATGTCAGCAATCTGTTGAAAATCCCAAATGTCTTTTTCTCCAATTAAAATCAATACAGGTACGTTTATTTGTGTCAATTGTTCATTTGCCGGAGGCGCAAGCCCGTGGATAGGATTCTTATGTACCCATTGCCAGCCTGAATATGATAAGACCATTTGTCGCACACGGGCAAACACTGCACTATCCCTTTTCGCAGGAGCAAAAATCGGTTCATCTAAAAAAAGTTGATTGGCCGTGTCTATCCCTTTTTGTTGGGCCACTTTGGCTATACGATCCAGTTTGAAATCTCTAAAGCTGTAACCATCGACTGCGGCATCTGCTAAAATCAAAGCTTTCGTTCGTCGGGGATACGCCAGGGAAAAATTTATGGCAGCTTTTCCTCCCATTGACAATGCAATTAATACAACCGGCTCTTTTATCTGCAAGCTGTCTAAAAGAGTTTTGATGTCTTCATGGAAACTGTAAGCCGTGCTGTCGGGGAGGGAAGACTTTCCAAATCCTCTTAAATCCACATTGATGCAGGTGTAAGATTTAGAGAAATAGTCTACTTGCTGTTGCCACATGCGATGGTCAAGACATACGCCATGCAAAAAAACAAGTGGCGGACCACTTCCATTTTTCTCGTAGTAAAGTTGCCCGTCATTTATTGGAACAAAGCCTTGCCGTCGCTGTGTCCACCCACGAATGGTTGCCACCATAAAGAAAGATATAATCAGCAGATATCTCATTTTTAGCTTTCGCTTGCTTTAAAGTGAAATATAATGTCCAGTTGTACTGAAGCTCCAAATGGTAATTGTGCAACGCCAGTGGCAGTTCTAGCGTGTCGTCCGGCTTCGCCAAATAATGAGATGAGTAAATTTGAAGCGCCATCAAGGACTTTTGGCTGATCTGTAAATCCAGGAGAAGAACGAATAAAGCCAGTTACTTTTACAACTCCAACTAGTAAATCCAAATTCACAATGTCTTTTTTGACTATGGCTAAAATTCGCAAGACCGTATCCCGGGCTGCGTCTTTAGCTTGCTGTTCCGTGACTTCAGTTCCTACTTCACCTATTTGATCACTCACGCGACCTGAGGCAAAAAGTAGGTCACCAATTTTTTTGCTACCTACATAATTACCAACAGGAGGCTTGGCATCAGTTAAACTTAGCCCAAGTTCTTTTAATCTGGTTTCTATTTTACTCATTCTAATAGAGTATTCAAATTAGATCAGGCTGACGTCGGCGAAGAAATAAAAACTCTGCCCGATAAAATGGATAAGTTTCAATAAAAAATGGTTGAACATTACACCTTAACCCAGCCCTGCTTTTTATTGCTTTCCAGCATTCTTTCGCAGATCAACAATTCACGATAGCCATCAGCAAATGTGGGGTAAGATGGATTGGCGGGCGGCTTGCCTGCAGCTACAGCCTCATACACTTCTTTAAATAATTGTTTGGAGGTATCCGGAAAACCTTCATTGTGTCCACCGGGGAATGACATGATCGCTCTCGCTTCAGGGTAAGCAAGTGAAGGATCACGCATCAACGATTCATTATAACCGTCCCGGTTACCTATCCACACCTGGTTAGGGGCTTCAGAATTCCAGGCAAATGTTTTTTTAGATCCCGACAACTCCAGCCTCAACTGATTTTTTCTTCCGGCAGAAACCTGGGAGACAGTAATTGATCCCCGATTACCATTATCAAAACGCAATAACACATTTGCATGATCTTCTGTAGTGATTGGTACATCCGCATAATCTTCGGGTTTCAACATTTTGCCCGAGTAAGTTTCTACTGCCTTTAACGGTTTTTTGCGGGTCTTATGTATGGTATTAAAGTCAGCTAAAACCTCCGTTGTTTTTAAACCGGTGATATACTCGATAATATCCATCAAATGTGATCCTATGTCTGCAATAGCACGTGAATCACCAGATTTGTCCGGTTCGAGTCGCCAGTTATAATCCGTATCGTGAAACAACCAATCCTGCAAGTATGAGCCCAACACAGAATAGATTTCACCGAGATCACCTTTTTCACGCATGGTTTTCATTTGTCTTACTAACGGATAATAACGCAAATTGAAATGAACCGCATTGACAAGACGTGTTTGTTTTGCCAATGCAACAAGTTCTTCTGCTTCGTGCAGGTCTTTCGCCAGGGGCTTTTCACAAACCACATGTTTGCCGGCCTGCAAAGCCGCTTTTGCTTGTGGGTAGTGTAAAAAGTTGGGTGTGCAGATATGAACGGCTACAATATCTTTCATCGCCAGCAATTCATCGAATACACAGGCATGGTCTATACCGAGTTGCGCCGCTTTGGAATTGGCCAGTTCAGCATTGGCTTCACAAAGTGCAGCTACTTCTATATTGGGCAATCGCCTGAGCGCTTCGATATGGGCGGGGCCGATAAAGCCTGTTCCTACAACTCCCACTTTAATTTTTGACATGTCAGTAAGGTTTTTTAAACGAATGAAATGAAGATTTTTTGTCCCGACTTTCGGGGGTACTAAAATTACAGGTTATTGCAAATAAGCAAACTATTTTTTAAATGCAGTAGCCGGCTGTATTGCTACTGTCACCGCCTGTTGCGTCGCACTCTTGTACGTTCTTATCACTATGCAGCAACTTAGTGAAAGTACTTATCGCCGTTAGCCATTCCGTCCCGATGGGTATCGGGAGGAGCGAGGAATCTGCTGCTGTCGTTCCGGCGGCTTTTATTTACGTAGTTTGCTACTCTTGTTGGTAAAGCGCATCAACTACGGCTAAACATGGTAGAGCAGATGCTTCAATACCCTCAGCATAACAATGGAAGGTCTGTCATTCTAGAATCGTTGGTGATATTTTTTTGCATAATTAAAAAGCTGTGGCTTGTCATACAGGAGGAGAGGTTCCTCAAAAGTTGAATCGTTTCTCAGAAGTTTAAAACCTTTCTTTCTTGTATTGATTTCGACAGTGTCCCCAACCTGAATTTGGCTCACTGCGCATTGATAGATTTCGGCCTTGCCGTTCTTAATGATACAATAGTAATATTCTCGAGTATTCCTCGGGTCGTAGTTATCCAAATTAGAATTCAATATAGATACCTCCAATATTCCAAAGCCGTTTGAACTTTCAGGGCGGTCGACATCCTGAACGACTCCTTTTAATACTAAATTTAAAGAGGAAAAGTACTCATCCTCTATTTGCATTGATTCAAAAAGGTCTCGCAGGAATAAAAAAAAAGCAATAGATATAGCGAGAATAAAAAATACAACTCTAAATTTCATCTTATTGTTTTAGTATCGCGTTTTTGCAATAGACTGCTTTGTATTTTTTCTGCTCGCTGTCTCAAAAATATTGAGAGTGGGTACAACGTAAGAAAACAAGCGGTCGGAATAATGAATGCCGGATAATTAAACATTACTAAAGGAACTGACAAGAGTCTCTCCGCAACAGGAGTTAACAGGAGAAGAAAAATAATAATTTCTGTTCTCAACCCCGTAGATCTGGTCCTCGGGAAGTAAGTATATAATAAAATTAGTAAGCCAGTAATTGCGGCCAATGCTGTTAGCGGTTGGCTTGGTGTTTCCCATTCAAAGAACGGCGTCAAAAAAAGATAACAGATAAAAGGCATTCCAATAAGCATTCCCATTAGATAAATAGAAGAATAGAAAAGGATTGCGACGCTTCGTATTATTAAATGGGCTTTCATCTGTGGCTTGATCTCTTCTTAGTGAAGTTAATAAAAATGCCGGGTCCCCCTGGGCTACCTACGCGTAGAAATGACAGGATTAATAAAGGCCATCTGCAGATGGTCTTTGGTGCTTTGTTTGATGTTGTCAGTCGACCAACACATCAACATGGATGTCCTCTTTACGTCTGCAATTTTATCTTTGTACGGTTGGCTATTTTAAACAGAAAAGAACTTATGAAGAAAATAGGATTTTTATCATTCGGGCATTGGGCTAATCACCCAGCCTATAAAACCCGTACAGCAAGTGACACATTGCTTCAGTCTATAGATTTGGCAGTCGCTGGCGAAGAAATGGGGTTGGACGGTGCGTATTTTCGGGTGCATCATTTCGCAGCTCAGCTAGGATCCCCATTTCCTTTATTGTCAGCTATAGGTGCAAAAACAAAAAAGGTAGAGATTGGAACCGCCGTGATCGATATGCGTTATGAAAATCCGTTGTACATGGTCGAAGATGCGGGAGCGGCTGATCTTATATCCGGTGGAAGGCTACAATTGGGTATTAGCAGAGGTTCGCCAGAACAGGTAATCGACGGGTGGCGTTATTTTGGTTATGAACCTGGCGACGGAGAAACGGATGAAGAGATGGGACGCCGTAAAGGATTAGAATTCCTGGATAAGTTAAATGGTGCTGGCTTTGCCCAACCTAATCCATATCCAATGTTTCCGAATCCGCCGGGCTTGTTGCGGTTAGAACCCTATTCTGAAGGGTTGCGCGACAGGATCTGGTGGGGCGCTGCTTCCAATGCTACAGCGGTGTGGGCAGCGGAAAATGGAATGAACTTGCAAAGTTCTACACTGAAATTTGATGAAAGTGACAAACCTTTCCATGTACAGCAGGCAGAGCAGATCAGGTTGTACAAAGAAGCATGGAGAAAGGCGGGTCACCGGCGTGAGCCAAGGATTTCAGTAAGCCGGTCCATTTTTGCCTTGCTAACTGACCAGGATAAGTATCTCTTTGGACAGGAAAGTAACCGTAAAGATCAAATCGGATTTATTGAAAGTAACAAACGTGCTATTTTCGGAAGGAGCTATGCTGCGGAACCAGATCAGCTTATTAAGGAATTGGCTGCGGACGAGGCTATCAGGGAGGCAGATACACTTCTTTTGACCATACCAAATACATTAGGTGTTGATTACAATGTTCACGTCCTGTCTTCTATTTTAAAGCATATCGCGCCGGGATTGGGCTGGAGGTAGTGGATTTCAGCCATTGCAATCTTATTGATTGGGAAATTTATGCGTAATGCGACGGGCCCTCATGTTCCTTGCTTGTATTCGAAAACTCATTCGAGCGAAACTCGCCGATGATGAAAGTTGAAATAAAATTCGCAAAATGATGAAGGAGAATTACCAACCGAAATTGTCAGGGAGGATGATTACATTCGTTTCCTCAGGCTCGAATAAAATGACTTATTAATCTTGTGCTATGGTGATCAAACATGAATTCATAAAAGTTGAAAAGGAACGGTTCGTTACGTTCATGGATGCGCTTATGGCCATTATCATGACCATTATGGTTTTGGAAATCAAAATACCCGATGTTGAAACCCTCACCAATGAAACCCTTCGGCAGGAGCTACATAGAGCCGTCACTCCTTTTATCGGGTTCCTTGTCTCATTCGGCACGCTTACCATGATCTGGATCTCTCATCATGATTTGGTGAGAGAAATCAAAGTCATAACCAAACAATTTGCCCTACTTAATTTCTTATTGATCCTCGTTATCGCCCTTGTGCCTTTTTCTACCGCGCTGGGCTGGGGCTATTCAAAAACTTCTCTCGCCGTGTTCATTTATGCGCTCAATATCTTCCTCCTCAGTACAGCCTTTGCCATCTTATATGGGTTCGCCGTAGTTAAAAAGCTGATACCTGTCACAACTTCTCAATACATGAGGGCAAAAAAAATTATTTCGTTTGCGGGCCTTGTTCTATTGGTGATAGCCATGTTCCTCTCCTTTGTAAATCCGGGCTTATCACTGTTTTTAACAGCTTTAATTCCGTTGGCACACACCCTTCCCATCGTTTTTGCTTATAAGTTTAAGAGCTGAAAAATGATAACGTCTGGGGGATCGACACAGTTTCTAAAAGCGGGTTTTTAGAAGCTGGCGGCAGTGCTCCTGTCAACATCGAAGAACTTCAAGTACCTATTTTAGTCCCCGGGTAATCAATGAAGCTTTCTGATTTACTTCAAAGTCAACCGAAGAAACATTCGTTACGAACGGTCGGCTTACAACTGCTTTTACCAGGTCAGAATTCATAAAATCTTCCATTGCCGCTTTGTTTTCCCATAAATAGAAACCGCCAAAACTGTTTTTTTCTACGTCTGCGAGCCAAACTTTTGAGATAAGACCTTTTACTTTTGCTAAAATGGGTGCATCTGGTTCCACCATTTGCTTAAGATATTCCGGTTGAGAAATATCTTTCAATTGATAAGTGATTAGTTGTGCTTGCATTGTTCGATATTTTAAATTAATGATACTGCAAAAGTAAAAGTGTCTCACCTCCTAAAAAGTGCACAAATCATAAAATCCTTGTTTCTTAGCCTTCATTCAGTAGATGATTCGTCATAGCATCACCGCTAACGTTGGCGGCTTGCTCCCGTGGTGCACATCGAATTTAGTGAATGTTCGCAACCCCGAAGCTTCGGGGGGGCACGGTAGCTTAAATTAAAGCGCTGAGAGGCCAGCGGAGAGCCATGGCAGCAAGCCGATATTGCCTGCAGCGTTTTTATTGACCAATTTTGTTCGCCAGGTAATCCGTGTCATTTCTTATCAAGGCGTCCAGGCAATCAAGCACGTCTTGTTTGGTTTGACCTGTTTTGTCTGACAAGTAATTATCTTTTAGCTTTTCCTTTAAGCCTAAAAATGTCTTAACCTTTTTGGGCCGCCTGTAAAAAATATAAAATTCATAATTCTTAGCATCGCCGACAGCTGAAATATCAAGTCCATGTTTTGTGTCTCTGTTCTCAATTTCAAGGGAGGGCGAATAATAAATTTCATTTTCTTTTACCGACGCCATTTTTCGCAAATAGTCTGCCCAGTCAATGCTTTCAAATTTGTCAATGATACTGTCTTTGTGAATGGCGCCTAGTTCAATAATGTCTGGTTTAAGTGGGTCACAGAATGAAGCTCTAAAATTCATTGCCAACTTTTTTTGTTTATGGTCCGTGTCAGTAGGAGAGGAACTAATATTGGAAATCGTCGGCAAAATAGCGATATAATTCTTTGGGATAAAGTTTCAAGCGGATATAACGTGGCTGACTGGCAGCAAGTCCAGTCTTAGCAGCAGGCCATCTTTATCATTTGGCGACATTCAAAAGACGGCCGAATGTTTCAACAAATGGATCTCTGTTTGCAACGGTATAGAAGAAAAGGGCAGCCAACCAACCGTGAAAAATTCCTAAGACATAAATATTCCTTTCCTTTAAATATACCGAACCATAGAAGATGGCAAGGACAAAGGTCCCAACCATCAACCAAATGAAGGGATAATGGATCAGACCAAACAGTAAGGCCGAAACAACTATGGAGATAATTTTGGGAGCTCTTGAATTTTTAAAATCCTGGAGATTACCAACAATAAGAGCAATTAATAAAAACTGTTGAACTATACCCCAAACAGGATATAACAATAAAAGAGGTACAATATGCCAGGTAGTATTGATAGTACTCTGGTAAAGACCGATGCCAATGCACAGGACAAGGGCAGCCAGTGCAAAGGGCAAAATGATGCGCGTCGTCTTTACAAAATTCTGTGTCCTAAATCCCCAATACTTTGTAATTCCAGGCACCGTTTTACTGCGATAAATTATATAACAACTCCAAAATATAATCGCAGCTAGAATAAATGGGAGTCTCCAATCGAGGTAGTCCATAAAGATGAACTTGCCAGTTGCTGTAATCAACACAGCGATAATCTCAAATGTTCGTGTTCTATCGGGAATTAAAAGTTGAGGCATAAATTTTGGACAGATGGAATGGCGTACAGCTAACGTAAAAGCATGGGCGATGCGGCGGTATTCTATGTTCCGTCCTGCCCTGTGCCGCTGCTAAATGAAGTTACAAAAGTTCATTGTTTATGGATTGCTCGGCGTTATCCTTCTGCGGAAACCGAAACTAAACAGCGAATACCGGCTCTTGCAGTCGGCATCCTGCCGTTAGCACCGCGTCAGGACAAAAAGGTGAAAATACACCTGCTGCCTGCAGGCAGGTTCGTCGCCCGCCATATTCCCAATGAAATGTTAGCATGTTCCTACATTTGAAAACTGAATCTCCTAATTATGAAGTACATTCTTTATGTCTTTTGTATCCATTTGTGCCTGGCCGCAGTTGCTCAGCAAAAGAAAGAAAAGGAAGTTAAGGTATTACTTCTTGGTACTTTCCATTTTGATAACCCAGGCCTGGATGTAGCAAAATTCAAGGATGCCGATATTTTATCTCCGAAACGACAACAAGAAGTGGAAGAAGTAACCAGCTTGCTTAAGATATTTGCACCTGATAAAATATTTATCGAAGCGATTCCTGCCCGGCAGCCTCAAATCGATTCTTCCTTTACATCATACAAAGCTGGAAAAAAAGAACTTGGTGCTTCTGAAGTAGAGCAGCTTGGTTTTCGGCTTGCAAAGCAATTAGGTCTTTCAACTTTATACTGCGTAGATTACCAGGAAGCTGCATTCCCATTTGACAGTTTGATGAAATCGGCTACAGAGGCCAGGCAAACTGACATTACTTCATTTGTGCAAAAAACTATTGAAGAGGTGCAGAAATCATTCAACGAAGCATTGCAAAAATTTACGATCAAAGAAATGTTGTTACGTGAAAACAGCGAAGATTTAATGAGATTACAGCATGAATTTTACTTTAAACT
>DASYSW010000005.1:0-2484 GCA_036002905.1 Chitinophagaceae bacterium | reverse complement strand
AAAGAGGATTACGTCCGCTTGTCGCGGATCCTGAAATGACGGAAGTAGCGAGAGCACATTCAAAAGATATGTTTGCACGGGGATATTTCGCCCATTTTACGCCCGAAGGCAAGTCGCCTTTCGACAGAATGGATGCGGCGCATGTACAGTATTCAACAGCAGGAGAGAATCTTGCACTGGCACATTCGCTTTCTATTGCGCACAATGGTCTGATGAATTCACCCGGTCATCGTGCAAATATTTTAAATCCCGCATTTGGACGTGTGGGTATTGGAATTCTGGACGGGGGGTTTTACGGACTGATGGTGAGCCAGGAGTTTCGAAATTAGTGAAAATGGTCAGTGGACAATGGTCAGTGGTCAGTGGTCAGTGGTCAGTGGTCAGTGGTGATTAGGATCTGCAAAGTTACTCATCACTCATTACTGATTACTCATACTTTTAGTAACTTCCGCGGCCAAATTTTTCAATTATGAATTATGATGAATTCAAGAGTGCAGGACATAATCTTGTAGATTACATAGCCGATTATTTGCAGAATGTTTCAAAGAGGCCTTTGTTCAATCCCGTTGAACCTAATTTCTTATACGATCTTTTTGATGAAAAGATCCCCGATGATCCGCAATCATTAGCCAATATCCAAAAACTGTTGGAAGAAAAATTAATTCCATACAGCACGCACGTTAACCACCCTGGCTATATGGGTTTGATCACTCCGTCACCAAATCCCGCAGGTATATTGGCCGAGTTCTTAGCATCAGCACTGAATCAAAATGTGGGTGCCTATTCCATCGGCCCTTCCAGTGTAGCAATGGAACTGCGGGTGATCCGCTGGCTAAATGATCTGATTGGCTACGGCGAAAATGCCGGAGGTAATCTGACCAGTGGAGGAATGACAGCAAACTTCATCGGTTTGAAACTTGGAAGAGATTATAGTACGGGCGATTCAGCGCAACATGAAGGGATGAATGGCGGATGGACAGCGTATGTGTCTGAAGAGAGACATGTCTCATTGGACAAATCGGTGGACGCGGTGGGCATTGGAAGAAAATATCTAAGGACGATTCCAACCAATGACAAATACCAGGTAAGGATCGATGTACTGGAGGAAACGATAAAAAAAGACAAAGCCCAGGGTTTAAAGCCGATCTGTATAATTGGCCTGGCCGGTACAACTAACTTAGGTGCAGTTGATGATCTTGAAGCACTTTCTAAAATTGCAAAAAGAGAAAACTGTTGGTTCCATGCGGACGCTGCCTACGGTGGCGGAATGCTGTTGTCGAATAAATATCCCGGACTGTTGAAAGGATTGGATCTTGCCGACTCGGTGACCATTGATCCACATAAATGGTTTTATGCACCACTTGATGCCGGTGCTATATTGGTGAAAGACCATAATCGTTTGACTGCATCATTTGGAATGCAGCCCTCTTATCTTACTGATCAGTCGCAGCAAAAAAATGAACGCTACCAGTTTTATGTGCATGGCTTTGAGCAATCAAAACGTTTTCGCAGCCTGAAGGTTTGGGTGAGCTTTCATCATTATGGTAAAACCAAGATAGGAGAGTGGGTAGACAACAATATCGATCACGCAAAACATCTCCACCAGCTCGCCTTAGCGGACAAGAATTTCGAATCAGCCACAGAACCGGTGATGTCTGCTGTTTGCCTGCATTATAAAACGCCGCAGCTTGGTGAAGAAGAGAATAAACAATTTCATTTTCTTGTGGCGGAAAGAATAGAAAGTGAAGGAAAATTCTGGTTTGCCACTACCATCATGAAAGGAAAGACATGGTTCCGCATTAATCCTGTAAATATCTATACGAAAATGGAGACGGTAAATGAGTTGTTTAAAACGTTGCAGGCTTACTGCAAAGAAGAACTTGCTAAATATGTCGCAGTGTAAGGCACAGGAATTACACGAAGGGACACTAGTGACACAAACTATAGGTGATATTTTCCGAACAATAATTTCAAGCGGTGGAACGAAAAAAATTGGGAGTTGCTTTGGTTGGCCTTGGTAGCTATAGTGAAGGACAGTTAGGGCCAGCGTTGAAGGAAACAAAACATTGTTACCTCGCAGGCATCGTGAGCGGATCGGAAAAGAAAAGAAGGAGTTGGAGAAAGGAATATGACATCCATGAAAGCAATATTTATAGCTATGAAGATTTTGATTCGATAAAGAATAATGAAGCTGTCGATATCGTTTATGTTGTTCTTCCCAATTCCTTGCATAAGGAATATGTGATTCGTGCAGCAAAAGCAGGCAAGCATGTGATCTGCGAAAAACCAATGGCAAATACGGTTGAAGAGTGTGAAGAAATGATCACGGCACGTAAAGAGGCCGGAGTAATGTTATCTATTGGTTATCGTTTGCACTTTGATCCCTTCAATTTGGAGATGATGAGACTTGCAAGTGAAAAGGTGTATGGTAATGTGAAACGAATTTCAGCCTCGCACGGATTAAGCAGTGCGCATGGATGGAGA
>DASYSW010000004.1:0-5189 GCA_036002905.1 Chitinophagaceae bacterium | reverse complement strand
TGAATATGATACTTCAGCATCTGGCTTCTTTTGTTTGCTTTGTATTTATACTTCATCGCCTTCGCCCAGATCCTTCTTGCCACCCGGCCAATCACGCTGTATTCTGCGTCCATCCCATTACTAAAGAAAAAGGAGAGATTGGGGGCAAAATCATCAATGTTCATTCCACGGCTGAGATAATATTCAACATAGGTAAATCCGTTGGCGAGGGTGAACGCCAATTGTGTGATCGGATTGGCTCCTGCTTCTGCAATATGATAGCCGCTGATACTCACGCTATAGAAGTTGCGAACCTTATTTTGTATAAAATATTCCTGGACGTCCCCCATTAACTTTAATGCAAATTCAGTTGAAAAGATGCATGTATTCTGAGCCTGGTCCTCTTTTAAAATGTCCGCCTGCACAGTTCCTCGTACTTGCTGCAATGCAGCTAGCTTACATCGATCATAAATTTCTTTTGGAAGAATTTCATCGCCACTCAATCCCAGGAGTTGTAGTCCTAATCCATTGTTTCCTTCAGGTAGTCGGCCAGGGAAATGCGGATCATAATAAATAGGTTTGTTTTGATTTTTAAATTTTGACTTTTGAATTTTTTCCAAATCCTTTTCCAAACCCAGCTCTTTTATCTTTTTCTCACACTGTTGATCGATCGCCGCATTCAAAAAGAATGCGAGAATAATCGGTGCGGGTCCATTAATGGTCATACTCACCGAGGTCTTGGGATCGCAAAGGTCAAAGCCACTATATAATTTTTTTGCATCATCCACAGTCGCAATACTCACACCGCTATTTCCTGTCTTTCCATAGATATCAGGTCGCTGATCGGGATCTTCGCCATAGAGGGTTACACTGTCAAATGCTGTAGATAGCCTTTTAGCCGGTTGATCAAGGGAGACGTAATGGAAGCGCTTGTTTGTTCGTTCAGGAGTTCCTTCCCCGGCAAACATTCGCGTTGGATCTTCGCCCTCCCGCTTCAATGGAAAAACACCCGCCGTGAAGGGAAAACGGCCGGGAGCATTTTCCTGCGCTTGCCATTTTAACAGATCCCCCCAGTCTTTATACTTTGGCAAAACAACTTTCGGTATTCTCGTTCCCGACAAGCTGATCGTAAACATTTCTTGTTGTATCTTTTTATCACGAACATTATACTCGTAATAATCTTGTTTATAAGCCTTTATTTTTTCGGGCCAGTTTTGGATCAACTTCCGGCTGACAGGAGTTAATTGGTCGGTGTAAAATTTTATTTGTTCTTCAAGAGCCTTTAATAATTCCGCGTCGGATTTTTCCTTCAATGTCGCCAATGCCCCGTGGAGTTGATATAATTTGGAAGCTATCGCCGCCTGGTCTTTGACCAGTTGATCATAGTCACGGATCATTTGCGTGATCTCGCTTAAGTAACGAACACGGCCGGAAGGAATGATCGCTTGCGAAACCTTTGCGCTCTCATTAAATTGAAATTTCCCAAACCCGGTGTTTGTTTTTCTTTCAATCGCCTTTAACATCAGCTCAAATAAATGATTAATCCCATCATCATTAAACTTGCTGGCCATAGTACCAATGATCGGCAGATCATCATCCTTCGCGCTGAATAATTGATGGTTTCGCTTGTATTGTTTACGAACATCTGCCAAAGCATCCAGTGCGCCCGCCTTGTCAAACTTGTTGATAGCAACCAGGTCGGCATAGTCGAGCATATTGATCTTTTCTAATTGAGAAGCTGCCCCATATTCGGGTGTCATCACATACAGGCTTACGTCGCAATAATCCAGGATGGATGCATCGCTTTGCCCGACGCCTGCACTTTCAAGAATGATAAAATCGAAACCGGCAGCTTTACAAATGTCGATTGCTTCTTCAACGTGCTTACTTAAGGCTTTATCACTTTCCCTGGTAGCGAGGCTGCGCATATAAGCACGTGGATGAGAAATTGAATTCATTCGAATCCTGTCCCCCAGCAAAGCTCCACCTGTTTTTTTCTTGGAAGGATCTACAGAAATTACTGCGACTGTTTTGTCGGTAAAATTGTTAAGGTATCTTCTGACGATTTCATCAGTAACACTACTCTTTCCCGCCCCACCTGTTCCTGTGATGCCTAATACCGGAGCGGTAATTCTTTTATTCTCTATTCCGGATTCTGTATTCTTGATTTCATTTTCCGCATTGGTAATTCCTCTTGCTATCTTCCTTATGTCTTTAACTTCTCCGAGCGTCAATGCCGTTTGATAATCAGCTTTTCCGTTCAGCGACGTGTCACATTGTTTTATTACATCTTCGATCATTCCCTCCAGTCCCATTTTCCTTCCATCATCCGGAGAATAAATTTTTGCAATACCATAGTTCTGCAATTCCTCGATTTCCTGCGGCAAAATAGTTCCACCACCGCCGCCAAATATTTTTATGTGACCGCAGCCATTTTCATCCAAGAGATCTTTCATGTATTTGAAAAACTCAACATGACCACCCTGGTAACTGGTAATCGCAATGCCCTGGACATCTTCTTCAATGGCCGCTTCTACAATTTCTTTGACACTCCTGTTGTGGCCAAGGTGTACAATCTCCGCGCCATTGCTTTGAAGAATGCGGCGCATAATATTGATGGCAGCATCATGACCATCAAAAAGAGAAGCTGCGGTAACAATACGGATCTTATTTTTCGGCTGATAGTTCATAGCAAGCGTATGACTACAAAGGTAAAATAGTTTATCACCATCTTATGTGCCTGCTGACAAAATATATCGTCGATCACTATTTCCCGATCTGAAAAAATAGCTGATCGTTTCCAACATATTTGTTAATCATGCGTTACTACTAAACTCTATACTTATTTTTGCCTCATGCAGTCAATGATTGATGCCATTTCTGAACTATATAAGGATTGGAAGGGAGCGCGCCACAAACAACTCGATGTCCTCCCTCAATCCGGAAGCGAGAGAAGATATTTTCGGCTATCTGATACGAATGAGTCTGTGATCGGCACATATGGCGCCAATATTAAAGAGAATGAAACATTCATCTATTTCTCTAGTCATTTCCGGAAAAAAGATCTCCCGGTCGCAAATATCCTCGCAGTCAATGATACTATAACGGCCTACTTGCAGGAGGATTTTGGTGACAGGTCTCTTCTTCACATACTTGAAGAAAAGAAATTTGCTGACGAAGTGTATTTTCTTTTCAAAAGGAGCCTTGAAGCCCTGGCAGAGCTGCATGTAAAGGGAGATGAAGGGTTGAATTATAACCTTTGTCTTACCAATGCTGAATTTGGAAAGCAGGCCATCATGGCTGATCTGCTGTACTTCAAATATTATTTCCTCGATGCATTACGTCGACCGTATGACAAGCAAAAACTGATTGATGATTTCGAGGCGTTGAGTACGTATCTAACCCGCACCGAGTATAAATATTTTATGTTCCGCGATTTCCAGAGCCGGAACATCCTGGTAAAAGAAGATTCCTCCGGAGGACGTTTGGAAGGGGCTTCAATTCACTTTATCGACTATCAGGGTGGCATGAAAGGTGCGCCTCAATATGATGTAGCATCGATGCTCTGGCAGGCTAGAGCGAATTTACCTGATGAATGGAAGGAAAATTTATTGGTTGACTACATGAATGCATTCGAGGGCTTAATTGGTTCTTCTCTTGAAAGAAATATTTTTCGGAGCCAGTACAATGGTTATGTATTGATCCGATTGCTGCAGGTACTTGGCGCATACGGTTTTCGCGGATTGTTTGAACGCAAAGCACAATTTTTAACAAGCATTCCATTAGCCCTGAGAAATCTCAAATGGTTTTTCGAAAATAAAAGTCTCGGGATTGCTGTTCCGGAGTTTAGCAAAGTGTTGAGTCTTTGTGTCAGCGATGAAGTGGTCGAACACTTTACTCCACTGCAAGCCAATGAGCAAACACCTTTGTTGGTAAAAATTTGCAGTTTTTCTTACCGCAAAGGAATTCCACAAGACGAATCAGGGAACGGCGGTGGATTTGTTTTTGATTGCAGGGGAATATTGAATCCGGGCCGTATCCAGGAATTCAAGACCATGCACGGGCGCGATAAGAGCGTGATGGATTATTTGGAACAACAAACAAGAATGAATGAATTTTTGAACAGTGTGTTTGATATCGTCGATATCACGGTGGAGGATTATATTGGTCGCGGCTTTGAAAGTTTGACCGTTAGTTTTGGTTGTACCGGCGGCCAGCATAGGAGCGTGTATGCGGCAGATGCGTTGGCAAGACACTTAAGAAACAAATTCAAAGTGAAAATTGAATTGAAGCACTGCGTACAGGAAGAGAAGAATTGGCAAAATACACCCCCAGCCCCTGAAGGGGAGAGAGAAAAGTCTTAACAGGTATGGACAAAAAAATGCATAGAGGAGCTCTGAGGGCATTATACCAAATGGCCCGAGAGAATAGAAATAATGAAACTCATGCAGAACGTGGAATAAGTGATGAGGAAAGGCAGAACTTTTTTGAAAATGAAGGAATGGATGTTTTACGTTTTTCGAATGAAGAAGTATTAAGAGACCAGGAACACGTAATTGAAAGCATAGAAGATTATTTGAGATCAAAAAAACAACTCAATGAGAGGCAAGCATGAAAACTCCCCTTTAGGGGTTGGGGGTGCCATGATCTTCTCGGCAGGATTGGGAACAAGATTCAAACCATGGACCGATACTCATCCAAAGGCTCTCGCACGAGTTAATGAAAAAAGCTTGCTTCAGCGTAATGTTGAATACCTGCAGCAATACGGAATTACAAACGTAATCGTCAACGTTCATCATTTTGCCGGGCAGGTCATTGACGCTATTAGAAAGAATCGTGGGTGGGGCAGTAATATTATCATCAGTGATGAGATCAATGAGTTGCTTGAAACCGGGGGAGGCTTGTTAAAAGCAAAAGATCTTTTTAACCCAGGTGAGCGATTTATCACATGCAATGTTGATATCCTTACCGATCTTGATCTTTACAAGCTAGTAGCCTTTCATGAAAAGCAGAAGCCATTGATTTCTTTCGCAGTGACCAGCCGTAAAACTTCAAGATATTTTTTATTTGATGAAAATAACAGGCTCTGCGGCTGGAGAAATATAAAAAACGGTGGAGAAAGAATAGTGATCGCAAAACCTGGTCTTATTGAAAAGGCATATAGTTGCGTCGTGGTTTTTGAGCCGGAAATATTTTCGCTGATCCCTTTT
>DASYSW010000003.1:0-2172 GCA_036002905.1 Chitinophagaceae bacterium | reverse complement strand
CGTATTCCCCTGGCAAACCTCAACATGTAAACATCACCAGCGCCACCTTCGTTGCCACACGCGAGCACCGGCGTTTGCCAATATGATACTGAATATTTACGGGCTTTTCCTGTTTGTCATTGAAAGTTCTCAACCCCGATTCCCGGAAGATGTCGCTGACTCCGGCACTATCTTTATATACATATTTAAATTCAGTACCGATAACCTGTTCGGGTGGTATGCCATAATATTGCTGCGAGATAATACGCATGAATTCAACACTACCTCCCGAACAAATAAAGGTTTTAAACCCATTTGCGCGCAAATAATTCAACAATTCTAACTGCGGTTGATATACCAATTGAGACATCATTTTTCCCGACGGTGATTTTGCCAGTTCAAAAAATTCTTTCGCATCTTATTGAATCCAGCCTGCGTCATCCCCGTCTGGGTCGCAGCAAAAAATTTTATTACATCTTTCTCGGTCATCTTTTTCAGATAAGCCATGTCGCCTGCTGCTATGGCCTTAAAGGGCTGGACAGTTTTCAGGGAAGGTTTTTTTTGAATCATCTTTTTTGCCCGGTAAAAGATGAACAATTCCTGGATAACAGGTTGTTCCGCCCAAAACGTACCATCATTGTCGAAGGTCGCAATCCGATCTTCGACCGGAACAAAATCAGCACTTCCCTGTTTGGTCACTCTTTTTACAAAGTCAATGACGGAGTTTTTTACCTTGCCTTCATTCCAGGACGGCAAAGGGTCATCATCAATGTCAGCCAGCCCGGGAGTTTGATACTTTTGATTGCTTACGTTGGCACTTAGGCTCAGGAACAATAGAACCAACCAACTTTCGGTGAAAAAATTTTTCATGATCAAGTTCTACCAGTTAATATCATAGACACGTTACTTTTCATGTTCTTCGACCGGATCTCTTGTATACCTGCTCACCAAAAAATATCCGGCAGCTAGCGATAAGATTAGTGCAGCCAGTGCAAACATTGTCATTGGATCCTCGTGTCCTTCTCCTAATTCCAATATCTTACGGCTTGCGGCGATCAGGCACACGATCAGGATGACCCTCACTTTGATGATATGATTGTGCGAAAAAATTTTGATGGTCTGTACGATCTCTATCATCAAAAGAATATTAAAAAAAAGTATCGCGATAGTCTTGGTGTATTCCGGAGCATAGTCCAGTCCTGTTTCGCTGAATCGTTGCTGAAAACTTTTGATCGTATTCCAGATCAATTGCACAACCTGGTATGCAATGATTATCAATCCGAATCCCAGAAGGATCATTGATATAATTCTTTCAAAACGATCTGCAAATTTTATCATGGTGTATTTTTATCCAATTTACCTATCAGCACTATTTCCTATTTTAATTCCAGAGGTCATGAGGAAGCATAGCCTGATCATACAAAAAAATCGTATCGATAAGCCACGCTTCCCGGTACTCCTTTTTCTGAATCCTTCCTAACCTCTTATTGCTTTTCCTTTTTTACACTTTCCCACAGTCTTTCCCAGTCAGGATTGAGAACAATCTCTGTTCTCCTGTTCTTTGCTCTTCCTTCTTCGGTTGAATTATCGGCCACAGGGTTAAATTTTCCTTTACCGGCCGCGGTGAGGCGCGCCGGATCTATGCCGTATTCTTTGACAAGCGCGCGGACTACTCCATTGGCCCTTTCCGTACTTAATGACCAGTTATCAGCGACACCCTTTACATGCATCGTATCGGTATTACCCACAACGATCACTTTCAGCTTGGGCATTTCACTTAGCACTGAAGCCAGGTTGCCCAACGCCTTTTTGCCATCTTCGCTCAACTTTGCGCTTCCGCTTTTATAAAGCAGGTTATCTTTCATGTCCACATAAACAACACCGTTGTCGGAATGAACTTCAAGGCCCTTGTCGTTGAATTCGGCTTCAGCACTATCAATTTTCGCCTGGAGCGCCATCACGTTGTCGGCAAGTTCATTCATGGCGTCATTCACCTCTTTTAGTTCCTGCTCATTCTTCTGGCACTCGACTTTATAACTGTTAAATTGGTCCGTGGCGGTTTTGTTTTGCGCTGTGAGATCGGTCACTTGCTTTTTAAGATCATTGTTCGAATTTGTTAACTGGCTATTCTGTGATTGCAGGTCGGCAATCTGTGCATTCGCATTGTCTAATTTCTTACCTGCACCACAAGAC
>DASYSW010000002.1:0-2296 GCA_036002905.1 Chitinophagaceae bacterium | reverse complement strand
TGAAAATTAGGAAATACAATATTAAAAATTCAATTTTAGCCCCCCCAATGGGAAACATTCTATGAATATTGAATCCGTGGCCGTTTTTTGTGGCTCGCACAGTGGAAAAAATCCCCTATTCACCCAACATGTTAAAGAGCTTGGCAAACTGCTGGCCATGCTGAAAGTAAAACTGGTTTATGGAGGCGGACAAAAGGGACTAATGGGTACCCTTGCCGATGCTGTGCTTAAACATGAAGGACAGATCATGGGCATCATTCCCGAATTATTGATCGAATGGGAGGTGCAGCATAAAGGACTGAGTGAACTCGCTGTGGTTCCGGATATGCATACGCGCAAGAAAATGATTTACGACCGCTGCGATGCCGTGATCGTTTTACCAGGAGGATTTGGAACGATGGACGAATTGTTTGAAATTCTTACCTGGAACCAGCTGAAGATCCACAATAAAAAAATCTACATCCTGAATTCTGACGGATTTTATAACCATCTCCAGAAACTGATCAGTACTATGCAGAAAGAAGGATTTCTGCAGGACGAATTACTCGCCCAGATTTATTTTTGTTCCAACCCGGTTGAACTCTTCAATAAAATTTCGTAGTCTGGATTTGACTTCCTGTTTAAGTGTAAACACTTATATGTCAGTGGATTTGATTTTCTTATTTTAGCCACTTGATTTACAGTTCTACTATGTCCAAATGGATTTTCTTCCTATGTTTTTTGTCTGTTTCATATTTATCCTATGGACAGTTTTTAAAGGACCCTGGTCATCGTCATCTCTATACAAGTAAGCAGTTATTTGCTAATGTTAGCCCAGATTTATCTCCGGATGGAGAAACAATAGTCTTTGAATCGATCAGATATGGTGGTAGATGTCTTTATACCATCAATAAAAATGGCAAAGACTTAAAACAACTTACCGACACAAATTACTCCAGTACGTATCCTGTTTTTTCACCGGATGGCAATAAAATATTATTTGTAGCAAGTTTTAAAAAGCTGCAGCAAATATGTACTATGAACCGGGATGGGTCTGATCTGGCAAATATTTCAAATACCCCTTACAGTGAACTTGATCCCGTTTGGCTGCCCGACGGGAAAAGAATTGTATTTACTTCTCTAAAGGAGGGGAAAATGCAAGTTTATTTAATGAATGCAGACGGATCAAATAGAATCAAATTGAGTTACAGGCAATACAATTATGACAACAACATGCCCATTGTGTCTCCTGATGGTAAATACGTGCTATTTAACACAATTAACTATCCAAAAAGAAATCATACATTATTCAATTTGAAGTCTGACAGCGGCGAATTGCTGAATCTGGGTCAGGAACATTATTATGTAGTAGACTGTTTTTCAGCAGATAGTAGGAGTATTTTTTATCATACCTCAACTTTGCCAGGTGGCGAGTATTATGCCGGGGATTTGTTTATTTATGATATTGCGTCGAAAACCTCCCAGCGAATAAAAAAAAATTATGACTTCATATCAGATGTTGTCACGATAAGTCAGGACACCATCGCATTGGCTGCGGAGGGCGGCATATTTATCATAAACCTGGCTAATAGAAAATCGAAGCGGATTGCTGATTGTGAGGGTAAAGTTGTTTATAACCTACCTAACAAACGTATTTTATTCGACTTGCTTGAAGGAGATAGAAATATCTGTATCATAAATACAGATGGTACCGGTTTTAAAAACCTGACCAAACCTAACTCGAAATAAAGTTGATATGAATCGTGTTTAAGAACCTGACTCTCTAAAATCCGACCGTATAACCAAACCCGTACACCGCCTGGTGATAATAAGGGGAATATACATTTTGAATCACATCATACATTACGCTGATGGTAAGGGCACCACTACCGCCGGTGGGAATGGCCGCTCCGCCACCGAGTAAAAGCGATGGGACAAACTGATTTACCTTAGAATTCTGAAAGGGATCATTCTGCGGATAATATCCATTGCCCCACATGTAATTTAATTCGGGTTGTACCTGGATAAAAAACTGCTGCATAGGATATACCCTTCCAAAAAGACTCATGCCCAGGTAGGTCTGTTTAAAACTATTATAGCCGCCATCATCGTAGCTATAATAGGAATAATTCAATCCGACTCCGGCAGCAAAATGTTCAGTGAAACGGTAACCTACCTGGGGGGCCACATTGATGATGGTGGAGTATCCAAACGCGAGTCCCAGATTTCCGCCAAAAAATAATTTCGATTTATCAAAGCCGCCGCCAGTGCCTTCCGTACCATCCTGTGCACGCGTGAATTGCATGAGAGACATTCC
>DASYSW010000001.1:0-6495 GCA_036002905.1 Chitinophagaceae bacterium | reverse complement strand
ATTTGTTTTCTCATTTATCGAAGGAGATGGGAAAAATAAGAAGCTGCTTGGTGGTAAGGGCGCGAACCTTTGTGAAATGACCCAGATCGGTTTAAACGTTCCTCCCGGCTTTGTTATTTCAACCGAGGCATGTCTTGCTTATCTTACCCATCCCGATTCTCCGTTACAGGTGGGTGTTCTCATAGAAGTAATCGAACACATGCATGAAGTGGAGCAAGCCACGGGAAAGATCTTCGGCGATCCACAAAATCCACTGCTGGTTTCCGTTCGTTCCGGTTCAGCATTATCAATGCCCGGAATGATGGATACCATTCTCAATCTGGGGTTAAATAAAAGAACCTTGCAGGGCCTTATTCTCCAGACAGGCAACGAAAGGTTTTGCTACGACGCCTACCGGCGTTTTATTCAACTTTTGGGTAAGGTCGCATTGGGCGTGCCGGATGAGAAATTTGATAAAGTATTTGAGAACGTAAAACAGAAGGCAGGCGTTAAAATCGACATCGGGTTAAACACTGAGAACCTAAAAGATATCAGTCAACAATTTCTGAATGTGGTGAAGGAACACACAGGTAGACCATTTCCTGAAGATGTGTACGAGCAATTAGAAATTGCCATTAAAGCGGTTTTCAATTCTTGGCTGGGGAAAAGAGCGATCGATTACCGTCGCGAGTTCAATATCACACCCCAAATGGCGAATGGTACAGCAGTAAATGTGGTCGCAATGGTATTTGGGAACATGGGCAATGACAGCGCAACAGGTGTGGCCTTTACCCGGGATCCGGGGACTGGTGAAAATATTTTGTTTGGTGAATACCTTGTCAATGCGCAAGGAGAGGACGTGGTGGCAGGTATCAGGACGCCAAAAGGGGTATTACAACTACGGGAAGAAATGCCCGACCTCTATCGCCAACTTGAGGAACTCCGTAGCAAACTTGAAGAGCATTACAGGGAAGTGCAGGATTTTGAATTCACCATTGAAAAAGAAATACTTTATTGTCTCCAAACCAGGAATGGTAAAATGAATGCCGCCGCCATGGTTCGTACATCTGTAGAAATGGCAAAAGAAAATTTGATCACAAAAAAAGAAGCCTTGTTGAGATTAAAACCTGAGATGCTTGAACAACTTTTACACCCACGGCTGGATTCATTACACAAATCACCTCCATTGGCCCAGGGTCTTCCTGCTTCCCCGGGAGCTGCGTCAGGACAATGTGTATTTGATGCAGACCGGGCAGAATTGTTGGGCCGGTCTGGTCATAACGTGATCCTTGTTCGTGAGGAAACAAAGCCTGAAGATATTCATGGATTTTTTGCGTCCCAGGGAATTTTGACAAGCCGTGGCGGAAAGACTTCACACGCAGCAGTCGTTGCGAGGGGAATGGGCAAGCCCTGTGTTGCAGGAGCTGAAGGAATTCATGTAGATGTGAAACTTCGGCAGGCGGTCATAGGTGAAAGGATCTTGCATGAAGGAGATTTTATCACAATTGATGGTGCGACAGGCTACGTTTACCAGGGCGTGATTCCGACAGTTGAACCCACCTTTAGTGACGAATTAAAAACACTTTTACAATGGGCCGATGAAGTGGCTCAGTTGAAAGTGATGGCTAACGCTGATTCACCCTCAGCAGCTAAAAAAGCATTGAGTTATGGAGCGATGGGAATTGGTCTGTGCAGAACAGAAAGGATGTTTAATGCGGCTGACCGTTTACCCCTTGTCGTTGAAATGATACTTGCCACCACTGAAGAAGAAAGATTAGTAGCATTGAATCAACTCCTGCCTATTCAAAAACAAGATTTCAAAGATATTTTGACAACCATGGCTCCGCGGCCGGTGACGATCCGTTTGCTTGACCCACCGATCCACGAGTTTTTACCGAAGGAAGACCAACTCAGGGAAGAATTGGTGCATTTACGTCATCTAAAAGATACGGCCAGTGGAGTTAATAATTTGTTCAATAGTCTTCGCCTGCTGCATGTTTACGATGAGAATGTGAAATCTTCAATACCATTTAATGAAAAAGGGATTGAACTGATTGACCAGGCCATCATAAAAAAGGAACAGATGCTAAAGAAAGTTCACGATCTGTATGAGGTGAATCCAATGCTTGGGCATCGCGGTGTCAGGTTGGGTCTTACATATCCCGAAATTTATAAAATGCAGATACAAGCCATCCTGGAAGCTGCGGGGGATTGCCAGGAGATGAATATCGATGTCCGGCCGGAAATCATGGTACCACAGGTTTGCAATGTTGAAGAGTTGACAAGAGTAAAGAGTTACGTAGACGAGGTCAAACAAAAAATTGAAAAAGAAAAAGGATTCAAACTGAACTTTAAGTTTGGAACAATGATAGAAGTGGTTCGAGCCTGTGTTACTGCAGATGACCTCGCTAAAGAAGCAGAATTTTTTTCATTCGGAACAAACGACCTGACACAAGCTGTTTTTTCCTTCTCAAGGGAAGACGCTGAAAATAAATTCCTCCCCCTGTATGCAGAAAAAAACATCTTACATGATAACCCCTTTGAAATATTAGATATCAACGGAGTTGGCAAGCTAATGAGATTCGCCGTGGAATTAGGGCGACAAACAAACCCCAATCTGAAAGTTGGAATTTGTGGCGAGCATGGCGGACAGCCTGATTCAATTCAGTTCTGCCACAAACTTGGGTTGAATTATGTGTCTTGTTCCGGTCCAAGGGTACCGGTGGCGAGATTAGCCGCAGCCCATGCGAAACTCGGCGAAGCGAAAAACAGTTCTTTATAACTTCTGGACGACAACCCTTCTGAACTGTCCCAAATTATTTTGGGACAGTTTACTTTTACAACCATTTCAATGGATTTCGCGACTTTAGTATAGAAATGAAAAAAGCGCTTTTCTTATTGGCCATTGTATATTTCTCAATTCCTGCTTTGTCGCAAAAGGTAGACAGCATTGCATTCCACTTATATACCGACAGCCTGAAGAAGGGACAACACAATTACATCAACGTAGACGGCAAATTTTCCAATGGTCAATGGCAACCTCTTACCTCAAAAGAATTGCGATTCTCGTCGTCAGCTTGTGAATTCCAGGGAAACGAACTGGTGGTACCTCCCGATTTCAAAGAAGAAAAAATAAAAATAAAAGCAGAACTCAAAAGCAATCCAGCGATCTGGAAAGAAGTCACGGTATGGATCAAAAAAATACCAGACCCTGATTCATTACCCGGCCTGGACCAGGTCTTACAACCTCCACCGCACAAAAAGAAAAAAAAGAATTAATGAAATTTTGATGAGGGAAATTTTTCACAGGCTCAGCTAAACTGTAGATAAATGGCCCTTGCTGTTTGGATAATTCTCGCCTTTTTTTAATATATCAGGTTTAAAAACTTAAAACATAGTCGGGCTAATTTTTTGCGTTATACCTGGTGAGGTCACAAAATCAATTTAATAATTTTTAAAACGTGTGTTATGCCAAATCAAAAATCTGATGATCGCAGTTCTCAACAAGGCAACAAAGGTGGTAATCCTAAGCAGGGTCAGCAAGGCGGACAAAGCGGTCAAAGTGGGAGCGGCCGTGATATGGGGAACCAAGGACAGCAGACGAGTTCAGATCGCGGAAATCAACCGGGCCAGCAAGGTAACATGCCTGATCGTGGTCGGCAACAAGGACAACAAGGTAATATGTCCGACCGTGAACGTCAGCAGGGCCAGCAGGAAAAAACTTCTTCAAACCGCGACAATTCATCTTACGACGAAGACCAGGACACAGAGCAAAAGGAACACAAAACTTCAAACAGGGACAAGGATACAGACCGTGGCATGAGTAACCATTGATGCCTTTTGGATATACTAAAAGAAGCCGGCGGCCCATACCACCGGCTCTTTATTTTCTTCGCAACGGTGACTTATAATAGCCGGCAATAAAAATTTACCATTTTTGAGTTACTCCCCTATTTTTGCTTTATCTTTTCTAAATAATACCAAAACATCCAAAAAATGAATACTGTTATCGTTCCGGTCGATTTTTCCCTGGTCTCATACAATGCTGCTGAATATGCCTCAGGAATGCTAAAAGACATTTCCGACTCAAAGCTCGTTTTGTTTCACATGTATGAAAAAGAACACGAGGCTGAACTGGCCGAAACCCAACTGGCACAATTAAAGGATAGCCTCGCGAAAGGTTCACCGGTAACCATTGAGACTGAACTCATAAAGGGCGATGACCTGATACACGAAATTGAAAGAATTATCCATCATCATCACGCAGATTTTGTAGTAATGGGCATGACAGGAAAGTCGGGAATTGAGCTGGTTTTTATGGGAAGCAATACGCTCAGACTCGTCGACAAGAACATTTGCCCGGTGCTCATTGTTCCTCCCGATGCAAAATTTGAGAAAATAAGAAACGTGGTGGTGGCTTCGGATTTTGAAAACGTAAGATTAACCACTCCGTCGGGCCCTATAAAAACCGTGTTGGAAATGTTCCATCCAATGCTACACGTGGTCAACGTCAACAGCGAGCACTATGTGGCCCTCACAGAAAAATATCAAAAAGAAAGGGCCATCATGCTGGAGATGTTCGCCGACTACAACCCCGAGTTTTATTTTATAGGGATGACAGATTTCTTTGAAGCAATCGAACAGTTCATCATCGATAAAAACATTGATATCCTCATAACAATCCCCCGGCGGCACCACGTGTTAACCGGCATGCTAAAGGGCCATCATACAAAAAAGTTAGCCTACCACACCCATATCCCTTTGCTGGCCGTTCATGAATAAGGAGATAGCCAGGGGACGATAATCGCTATTTTTCATTTTTGTCCTGATTAGTACCTGTTATTGGCATTCAGTATTTTTGCAGAATGACCACAGGTATGTTTCGCCATATGCCCATATTTAATACCCTCAAGTTCGCAGACCTCCTGCCGGCCAATTTTTATATTCCCGATTAATGACCTGTTTATGGTTTACAAAATCAATTACCGGATCATAAATAGTTCATTATGTCAAAATCAAATAATAAAATATCTGTTACATCTGAGATCGGAAGGCTGAGGAGATTACTTGTTCACAGCCCTGACAGTGGTTTGGGAAAGGTTGTCCCGTCCAAGGCGCAGGACTGGTTGTTTGAGGACATTGTTCACCTCGATACTATCCGGAAAAAAGAGTACGACTATTACACAAAACTGTTATTGTATTTCCTTGATCCCTCAAAAATTAAGGGCAGACTTTCGGAAGTTGACGACGAAAAGAACCGCCGTGATTTTTTTAAGCCCGACAATGAGAACTTCTTTAGTTCGGAAAATGTAATTGAACTTCAGTGCCTGTTGTCGGATGTATTAGGCGACCACGAAATAAAATTAAAACTGGTCGCCGCGGTTTGCGCCATTGAAAATTGTTCGTATGCCGTCCAGGATGACCTTTTGTCCCTGTCTCCGAAACAACTCGCAAAGGTCTTTATCAGTGGTACGATTACGGAAGACGAAATGGTGTTCCCTCCTATTCCCAATTTCATTTTTACGAGGGACATCGGTATTGTGATCAACGATCACATCTTACTCAACAAACCGGCAAAGAAAGCAAGGACAAGGGAGGCGATGCTGATGAAATATATCTTTTTCAATCACCCGATCTTTTCCGGATACCAGGATAAGATCCTTGAGATCCCCGATTCACCCCTCCAATTCCTGATACCGAGAGAGAGCGATGAGAAAAAGGTGACGCTTGAAGGCGGTGATGTGATGGTTGTCACCAAAGATCATGTGCTGATCGGTGTCAGCGAGCGAACCACGATGGAGGCTGTTCACCAGGTGTCGAATGTGCTTTTCGAGAAGAATATAGTAAAAAAAATAACGGTTATTAAGATCCCGAAAAAAAGGGACTATATGCATATTGACACCATTTTTACCCAGGTAAAAAGGAATGTATGGGTAATGCTTGGAAGTTTTTCCAGGAAGAGAATTAAAATGGAGGATGCAGATCCCGTTCAGAAAATTCTCGAAACCGAGAAGAAGGATGAAAAGATAAAGATCATTCAATTCAAAAAAAAGAATGTCGACGATCCTGTTTACTTTGATAACCTCGAAGAACTTTTAACCGATATCAGCAAAAATGATTTTGATTGCGAGGAAAAAGTAAAATTCATTTATTCGGGAAACAACGAGTTTCCTTTTGATGCACGCGAGCAATGGACAGATTCGTGCAACCTGCTTGCATTAAAAGAGGGCGTTGTTTTGGGCTATGATCGCAATGATAAGACCGCGGAAGCTTTTAAAAATAATGGTTTTGATATTGTCAACGCGGAGGACGTTATTAACGATATAGAAGAAGGCAAGATCAACCCAAAAGAACTGGCGGATACAATGATACTGATCCCCTCCGCAGAACTATCAAGGGCAAGGGGTGGATTTCATTGTATGAGTATGCCGATACTCAGGGACGATATTGACTGAAGTAAAAATTCAAAATTCAAAAGTGAAAATAACTCCCCTCTAGGGGATGGGGCATGCAAAC